>NZ_JBSGCB010000029.1:0-120662 GCF_053601595.1 Nocardia sp. NPDC004711
GAGGCGAGCAGGACGAATTGGACGTGGGTCAGGTCGAAGGGGGCCAGTGCCGCGCGTTGCGCGGCCTGCCAGCGGTTGGTCACCTGCCAGAGCAACAGACCGGGACTCTCGTCGGTCCGCTCGAACTCGCTGCGCATCTCCTGCTGGGCTTCCATCGGCCGGCCATATCGCGGGAGACGACCGCGTGCCAGTACCGGGTGCTCAGACCAGCACCGCCTCGGCGGCCGCGACCAGCGCCTCGACATCGCCCTGCAGGGACTTGGCGAGATTGCCGCCCATGATCTTGTTCCAGAGGCCGCGCAGCGGGCCCTCCATGGTGATGCGGACCTTCACGGTGGTGCGCTCACCGTCGGTGGTGACCTCGTGGGCGAAGATCAGCCGCGCGCCGATCAGCTTGGACGAGTCGATGAATTCGGTATCGGTGAGCTTGGTGACGACGAACTTGGTCTCGGGACCACCCTTGGGCTTGAGGGTGCCGGTGACGCCCTGCTGGAAGGGGCCGTCGAGGGTGACCCACTCGGTGTCCTGGTTCCACTCGGGCCAGGTGGCCATGTCGGCCCACTTGGCGAAGAAGGCGGCGGGAGTGGCGGTCGAGGTGGCGGTCGAGGTGGCGGAGGCTTCAGCGATGAACGTCATGCAATTAATATGCGCGCTTAATACTTCTTCGTCAACCCCCGACCACTGGGCGTTCTCCGAACCGGTGCGCAAGGTGTACTACAACCTCACCATCACCGGCCTGTCGATTGCGGTCGCGTTCCTGACCGGCACCATCGAACTCGTCGGCATCCTGCACGACCGACTCGATCTCACCGACCCGGTTAGCGCCTGGGTTGGCGGACGCCGCACCGTCATGGACCGTGACACCCTCGCCGCCGCCCGAGCCCGCCACGCCCAAGGCCAAACCCACCCAGATGGCGAAAGCACTCTGGTTCAGGCTTCTTGGCCGGTGGCGGCCAGGACGATCTCGCGGATGGTGACAGTGGGCGGCTGCTGGTAGGCGTAGGCGATGGCCTCGGCCACCGTGTGTGGATCCAGCGCGCCGCCCGCGGACTTCTTCCACGCCTCGTAGTCGGTCTTGATCTGCTCGTCGCTGGTGTGCGAGAGCAGTTCGGTCTCCACCGCGCCGGGAGCGATGGTCACCACGCGCACCCCCGAGGCGGCGACCTCCTCGCGCAGGTTCTCCGACATGGCGTGGACGGCGAACTTCGTGCCCACGTACGCGGTGTGGTTGGGGAAGGTCTTGCGTCCGGCGATGGAGCTGACATTGATGATCGTGCCCCCGCACCGGGCGATCATGCCGGGCAGCACCGCGCGGATGCCGTAGAGGACGCCCTTGATATTGAGGTCGATCATCTGTTCCCACTCGTCGACCGGCTGGTCGGCGAGGCGGCCCAGCAGCATGACTCCGGCGTTGTTGACAATCGCATCGGCCGGACCGAACCGCTCCTCCGCCTCGCGCACTGCCTCCTCGACGGCGCTGCCTTCGGTGACGTCGACCTTGCGGCACAGGGTGTTCGGCAGGGAGAGTTCCTTCAGCTTTTCGAGCCGCCGGGCGAGCAGCAGCAGCGGGTGCCCCTGCGAGGAGAGTAGGCGAGCGGTGGCGGCGCCGATGCCGGAGCTGGCTCCGGTGATGACGATCAGGGGCTTGGTCATGGGAACCTCCGAGGTGGTGGATCGTGTCGCATTCCAGGGGATCACGGTGAGAGGCCCTGCTCGTACCACCAGGGGAGGCCGGGTCTACCGGGGGTCCAGCAGACCCCCTCTCGCGGAGTTCACGGCCCGTGCACCGCCCTAGTCTGAAGGAATGAGCACGTCAGAGGAGCGCGGAGCCAACCTGGAGCTGCGGGACTTCCTGCGTTCTCGCAGGGCTCGGATCAGTCCCGACGAGGTGGGCCTGAGTCCGCACGCCGGTCGGCGCCGGGTGCCCGGCCTGCGCCGCGAGGAGGTCGCACAGCTGGCCGGGGTCAGTGTCGACTACTACGTCCGTCTGGAGCGTGGCCGCACCCCGAACGCCTCGGCGTCGGTGCTGGAGGCCGTGGCCCGGGCACTGCGGCTCGACTCCGCCGAGCGGGCCCACCTTTTCGACCTGGCCAAACCCCGGCCGGGGTTCGGCCGTCGGCGTCCCGCGCCGCCCCAGCGGGTGCGGCCCGGACTGCTGCGGGTTCTGGACGCCCTGACCGACACCCCGGCGATGATCCTCGGACACCGGCTGGACGTTCTGGGCGCCAACCCGCTCGCCAAGGCCCTGTACACCGACTTCGACGCCCTGCCGAGCCGTGACCGCAACCTCGCCCGGTTCATCTTTCTCGACCCCACTGCCCACGATCTGCTCGCCGACTGGGAGACCGCTGCCCGTGGCACCGTCGCGGCCCTGCGGCTGTACGCGGGCCGCCATCCGCACGACCCGCGCCTGAACGAACTGGTCGGTGAGCTCTCCGTGCGGGACGAGGACTTCCGCCAGTGGTGGGCCGACCACGACGTCCTGCAGTACACCCACGGCCTCAAGCTCTACCGCCATCCCCTCGTCGGTGAGCTCACCCTGGCCTACGAGTCGCTCGCTCTCCCGGACGACCCCGACCAGGCCCTCTATCTCTACACCGCAGAACCCGACAGCCCCTCCGAACACGCTCTCCGGCTGCTCGGCAGCTGGTCCACCTCCACACGGCCACTGTCGAGATCTGAATAGTTCGGTGCCGTGACGCCGACATTCCCGACCCGGTGATCTGTACTCGAGGCGAGTGGTCAGGTCGCGCGTGGCCTGGATCGAGGGCTTGAAGTAGCGGCGCAGGTTTTGCGCCTTCCGGTGCCGGGATGTTGATCCGGAGCAGTTCTTCTGCGCGAGCTCGAGTTTCGAAGAGCATTTCCGATCTCGCATCTGATGCGAATAATGCGGTTGCGGCGGGGCCCCGTGCCACAGTCTGGGCCGCCGCCCCCCACCCGCCTGCTCGCAGCCGGCAGGGGCACCGCGATCGTCATCTCGGCAGCCATCTGCCCCCACACGCCGCAGCGATCTCGTGCACCTGCGTATCACGCACCGTGCACGGCACACCGTGCGCCACCACCCGCCGAACGAATTCCCGCTCAACAGGTTTCGGCGACGTACGCCGCGTACTACCCGGCATTGGATTCAACGGGATCAGGTTTACATGCACACGCGAACCCAACCCTCTGTGCAACTTCTTCCACACCATGTCCGCACGCCACGGGTGATCGTTGACATCACACGGCCAGTCGCTACCGTCTGCATCGGCCGCGTCGTCAAGTATCAGGTGTCGACCGGTGGGCTCGAGCATTCGCCTCAGGAGGCGTCGCCGATGTGTGAACTCCGGCGGACGAGGGCACCGCGTCGCAGATCGCTCGGGTGTGACGGCCCGCCTGCATCACGGTGCCGTCAGGCCTGATGATCGCGGTGCTCGCCCGACCTTCCTGTAGCCAGTTGGCGAGTTCGCTTCCCGGGGCCGCGGAGACGACGACGGCGCCGCGGCTCTCCAGTTCGTTGCGCTGCTGCTCGCTGAGCGCTGAGGAGGTGATCAGCGCGAATCGGTTCGCGATCACCTTGTCGAGCCGAACACCCTGCGGCAGAACGGGGTTGGGGCACAGTTTGCCGGCAGGGTCTCGTCGGCTGTGAGACTTGATCACCAGAGCGGAGGTGTGCAACGCCGGGGCAACGCCCGGGGTGGCGAAGCGACGTATGGGGGGTAGGTGAAGCACCCGTGGGAAGACCAACCCTCGGAAATAGTCTCCCAGTGGCCCGCCTGCGGTCATGGCCCGCCCCAAGGAGATCGCGAGCCGAATCATTGTGCGGACGTGGGGTTCTCGTTCTTGCTGGTAAGTGTCGAGCGCGCTGTCGGGCAGGCTTGCGCCGAGCACGCCTGCCAGTTTCCACGTCAGGTTCATCGCATCGCGCAGGCCCGCACACAGGCCCTGGCCGATGAATGGCGGAGTGGTGTGGGCGGCGTCGCCGAGGATGAACACATTGCGGTCGCGCCATCGGTCGGCCACCCGGGCACGGAAGGTGTACTCGGCCACCCGCACCAGGCTCAGCTGCGCAGCAGGAACGTCTCCCAACCAGGGCGAGATCAGCGGAACCACGCCGGGAATGCTCTGGTAGTCGGCGGCGGTCTCCCCGTCGAGCAACTCGAATTCCCATCGGTAGCGCGTGTCGCTGACCCGCATGTAGCTGCCGGCGCGCACGGAGCTGCAGAGTTGGTGCAACCCGTCCCACTGGTGCAGGTCCGCGTCGGTGTCCACGTCGATCACCAGCCACCGCTGCTCGAAGTGCAGATCGGCCATGGCCGCGCCGATCGCGGAGCGGACCGTGCTGTTGGCGCCGTCACAGCCCAGGACATAGGTGGCCTCGACACTGTGCTCGCTGCCGCTGGGGCGGTCGGTGAAACTGACCCGCACGCAACCGTCGCCTTGTTGGAGGATGCCGGTGACTTCGGCATTGCCCCGTAACAGGGCACCGGGCTGTTTGGTGAGGTTGGCGCGCAGTAATGCCTCCAACCCTGGTTGGTCGTACATGTTGGCCTTGGGGAAGCCGTGCGGACTGTTCGGCGGCACGAGGTTTTCGTCCAGCACCCTCATCTGCGGGTCCACCAACCGGATGCCGAGGCTCGGCCGGGAGATGGCGGCGAATTCCTCGTAGACGCCCAGACGTGCCAGGATGCGGCAGACCTCGTCGTCGCAGTGCACCGCGCGCGGCTGTGGATAGATGTCTGAATGGCGCTCCAGAACCAGACAGGAGACGCCGTACTGGGTGAGCAGCGTGGCTGCGGTGACGCCGGCGGGGCCGGCGCCGACAATGACGACCGGTACTGATGCCGGCGTGGCGTGGCCGGGCGTGGCCGGGGGCTTGCCCGTGCTCACGCGTACCTGACCACGTTGCGTTGAGTGCCGAGGTCGATGGTGCCGTCGTCGGTGGCCACGCTCGCCTCCACTACGTCGCCGTCATGCAGGTAGAAGGGGTTTTGGGCCTGGCCGGCCAGGAACCCTTCCAGCGTGGGCGGGCCGGCGGACGCCTCTTTGGGCTTCCTGACCGCAGTGCCCACCGGCGTGCCGGTGAGCACCAGATCGCCGGCATCGAGGCGCTGGAAGCGGGACAGCGCCTGCAGGGCTACGACGGGGAGGAAGATCATGTCGCCCTTGACCACACTGTTCTGGCGTTCCTCGCCGTTGACCGATAGTTTCACCCGCAGCTCACCGAAGCGTTCGAGCTCATCGGCATCGAGCAGCACCAACGCGGGCCCGACCGGAGCGAATGTCGGATAGGACTTCGCTTCGTAGTACTGCCCTTTGGCCTGTTGCACATCGCGCGCCGACACGTCGTTGGTCACCACCATCCCGCACACGAACTCGGCCAGATTGGCTTCGGTGACCTGGGTGCCCACCGGCAGCTCTCGGCCGATGACCAACCCGATCTCCACCTCGTAGTCCAGCAACTGGACGTGGTCGGGCTTGACGATGTCATCGAACGGCCCGGTAATCGAACCGCCTGCCTTGCGGAAAAAGGTCAGCTGCGTCTTGGCGGGATCTCGGCCGACGTCTCTGACATGGGAGGCGTAGTTGACGGCCTGTGCCACCACCCGACACGGCAAGGTCACCGGCGACAGCGGCTTCAGTTCGCTGACCGGCACAGTGTCGGTGCTGCGCGCGGCGTCGTCGATAGCCCCACGGTTGGCCAGTAGCTCGCGGGTGGTGGCGGCGTCGGTGGCGATGCGAGCGGCACCGGACGCGGTTTGCACCCACCAGGCGTCGGCGGTGCGCAAGACCGAGACAGTCATAACCGATCCCCCTTTTCTCGCGGTTCGGTGGTGCTGGTCAGGAATTGGCCATAGCGAAGAGCCCGCGCAGCGCGGCCAGGTCGAATTCGTTGTCGTTCTGCCGCAGCGCGTCCAGCATCATGGAAACTTCGTGTGCAGTTTCGCGGCCCGGATTGATGCCCAGGAAATCTTTGGTGATCTTGGGTCCCCATTGATGCAGGCCAGAGGCGGTGAGCGGCCCCCATCCGGGTTCGAGCGTGCAGTCGAACTATCGCCATCGGTGAAGTGCTCGACCAGGAAACTGTCCGGGTCGCGCCAATAGTCGAAGATCTGACTGCCCTGAACGTGACGGCCTATGCCCCAAGAGCGGCGATACCCGTGCTCTGCCAGGTATTGACCGCCGGCGGCCAATGCGTCGAGGTCACATACCTGATAGGCGGAATGCACATAGCGGTTGGCCGGGCCCAGCGCTAACGCCAGGGTGTGGTGGTCGGCCGGGGTTGCCCCGCGGTCGCAGCGGTTGAAGCTCATGATCGGTCCGCGCTCGCGCTGGCCGGGGAAGAAGTGAAAGTCACTCACAATCAACCCCAGGTGGTCCAGAAACCAGTTCAGCGATTCGAGGTACTTGGTGGTCTGCCACACCACGTGCCCGAGCCGTTGTATCCGGGTGGGGACCCGCGGCGGGCGCTGAGTGGCGTTGACCCGGACCAGTTCGTGGCCGAAGTTGAACACGTGCGGCTCCTGGGCGGGCAGCGCCGGGAGCTGACGCATCCCAGATGCCACCCGCACCGGCAACCCGCTGGGGTCGACCAGATCGACTGCTACCCCGCCGAGGGTTTCGGCCAGCGCAAACACGGTGGCCCCCGTTGCCTCGGCCAAGCGCTGCACATCGGACTCGTCCGTGGCGGCGAACGTCGGCCCGACAAACCGCGCGCTCGGGCCACGGCGGATCACCAGGCACGCAGGGCCCGGGTCGCTGCCCCGCAACTGCAGCTCATCCTCGGTACGCAGCGCGGTGGTGAAGCCGAATGCGTGGGCGAAGGCCTCGGCACCCGCCAAATCGGGCTTCTCGAACTCCAACCAAGCGACATCACGCACCTTGATGATCGGATTGCGCGAGCGTCCAGGATGCTCACCCTTGCGCGCACCCTCATCGCTTTGCAGGTCCTTGTGAGCACCGACGCCATGTTCGCCCATTAGTGCTCCTCGTTGACTCAAACAAAGTTTGCGGAGTTGACTCAAACAAGGTTGCTGTGCGGAAACTACCCCTCAGCGAGTCGATCAGTGGCCAAATGGCGGCAATAGCCATTTGACGACGCAGTTGGACAGTGCGTTGGCCCCGACCTCGCGGGGCCGACCGAGTTCCAGCCGAACTACCTCGGCGGCCGGCACGAGCCCATCTCTTGCGCCGCCTACTGGCGAGCAGTGCCACGGCCAGGCACGGACGAAGTTTGGAAAGAACTGAACGACCTGGGTCTCCGCGCGGCTGCCGGACCGCGCTGTACTGGCGGATCGTCGAAACGGTCTGGGTGCTGCCGGTGTTCCTGGACAAGCTGATCGATCTCTCCCGAGCTCGGCGCACTGATCATTCGATTGCACATCGAAACGGCATTCCGCCGCGGCGGCGCACTAGGCATGTGCGTCGATGACCTGCAGGTTGAGCAGTGTCCGGCCAAACTGCGTGAGAGGGGTGACACCGAGCGGTGGCAGCCGATATCGCCGACGCTGATGTCCAATATCAAGTCGCGAATCGAGCTGACCAGGCTCACGCTCAATGCCCGGGGCGATCCGGGCCGGTGCGGGCAGGACCTGATGCGAAGGCTGGGACGTCGCTACTCGGCTTCGCCGATCAGTTCCTGCGGTACCTGGCCGCCGAGCAGTCGGATGAGGGCGGCCAGCAGGCCGTCGAGTTCACGACCGACCGCCGCGATGTCGGGATCGCCGTAGCTGCCGAACTGCAAGCTGGGCTGGTCGACGGCGAACGTCGTATCGCCGTCGGGGCCGACGTAGACGAGCGTGCGCAGGGGCGCGTGTAGCATGACCGCCGGGTCGTGGCGGAACATGCGTTCCGCGATGGTGTGATTGCCCATCAGGTACTGCGTGGCCCGCCACTTCGACGGCGAGCCCATCATGGCGGTCCCGATATCGCTGGTGTAGTAGCGCATGAACCCATGCGGAGCGGTGTGCTTCACGATCTCGAGGACCTCGCTCCAGGATCCAGCCCGCACGAAGTCAGCCGGATCGATTGCGGGAACGAGCTTTTCGTAGACAGCCAGCGCCTCCTCGTAGGGTTGAGACAGCGTGATCAGCATGCGGCGGGACCGGTGTTCGATCGTGTGCTGGGTGGTCATGTCTTGACCTTTCTTATCCGTGCCGAGTCACCGGAGCCGTTCGATGACCACCGCGTCGGCACACCGGACCCACCGTGACGTGCTTCATGAGTTCTACCGACTGGCCAGATACGAAACTGCCGTTCTGGGCGAAAAGGGCGGTCTCCGAAGGCTTTGGACGCCTCCTTCCCGCTTCTGCTCCGCGGACCCGATCGTGACGTGCGCGAGCAACCCCGGCAGGTCGATGCCCAGATGCCGGGTGACCTCACACAGCGGGTTGTCGAGTGCCACTCGCGTGGACCCCGGCCGCGGTGCACCGATGACGGCGTGGGCCTCACCGCCGCGGCCATCTCACCCATTTTCTCGCCGAGCGCCGCGTTTCCTTCTTGTCCGGATCAAATTTTCGGATTATCCGTGCTTGGCGGTGCGGGTGCCATCGGGTCGTTCCTGGGTCAATGACGACCTCTGTGTATATGGAGGGTCCTGTTCGATCGGCGAACCAGCGTGTCGGCGCGTCAGCGGGTGCGGGCGCGCGGGATCTTCTAGCGTCGGGTCAAGAAGGGGATGCGGCAGCGTGGGCAGCGGCCGCCTGGATGGGCTCGGTGTTTCGACAGCGAGGAGTGCAGGCTTGAACACGTTTTGGGATTACGCAGGCGGACCGCTATTAGGGATTGCCATCACGGTGGTCTTTTGGCTGATGGTCTGGATCGCGGTCTCGGTCGCTCGGGTCCGGTCGGGAGGGCGGTCCCGGTTGGGTCACGTCAACGTCTTCGATGCGACGCTAGGGAGATTGCCACAGCGGCGGGGCTGGAGGCGACAAGTACTCGGCCTGATGTTGCTCGTCTATGTCCCCATCGTGGTTTGTGGGGTGGTGTTAAGGGTTCTCGGAGTGATCCCCGAGTGGGGGTTGATCGCGATCGTCGTTGGTGGCGCCGGCGTGGCAGCGACCGTGTCCCGTGTGCGGTTCCTGGTGCGTGCGTCGACGCCCAACGAGTAGCGTCGCGTGGCGTCATCATGTAAGTGTTCGGGGGCGTGAGATCAATCTGGGGCAGGACGTTGGTCCAACCCACGTACCAGCGCCCGCCTCCAACGGCACCCCCCACGCATCGGCCCGTGGGGTCCGCACGGGCCGCAGTCCGGCGCAGCGAGCCCTGAACCGAGAGGGTCCCAGCCCGTACCGCCGACCGCCGAGTGTCGGCGGCTACCGCGCGGGCCCAAGGCCGGAGATCGACTATCGCCGCTCGTACTGGATTGCTCCATCGGTGAATCGCGACGGCGTTGATCGGTGAATCCGGGCGTGGCACGGCGACGGCGACGTTCCCCACCATCTGGCGAACACCGAGCTAGATTGCGCTGACGCCACTCGCCCGAGTGCTCTCGACGATTGAGGAGGAACCTATGCGTGTGCTCTGCATTGCCGTGGTGGTGGCCACGGCGGCCCTGCTGGCCGGATGCTCGTCGAACAGCAACAGCAATTCCGCTCCGTCGAGCGTCACCCCCACACCGGCGAATCCTGCCGAGGTGAAGGACTGCCACTCGCAACCACAGACCCGCCCGTCGGCCATCATCATCACCTGCGCCGACGGCAACCATTCCATCTCCGATATCACCTGGAGCAGCTGGACCGACAGCTCCGCCCGCGGCACCGGTACCGAACACCGCAATACTTGCACACCGAGTTGCGCTGAAGGACAAAAAGAGTCGATGCCGGTGACGGTCGAGCTGACGACCCCGGTCAATGGCATCTTCACCCAGATGACCCTCGACTCCGGCAACGGCAAACCCGAGACCGAACCGCTTCCCCGGTAAAGGCATGTCCTGGACCGCATCGACTTTCGACAACCGTGCCGTCCTCAATGAAACCTGTGATCGCCCCCGGTCGGGTTCGAACCGACACCTGGCGGATTGAGGGTCTGTGAACAAATAATGCCACGTCGAGATAGGTTGCTGCGGTAGCCGGGTGCCCTGTGGCCTGGACGCTGGTTTTGGTGCTGCCGGTGCTGGCCTCGGTTCAGGGCAGCCGTGGGCCGATCGCCCTCAATATTGCTGTCGGCCGGTCGCTTTAGGATGCCGCCATGCCGACACCTCCACCGCCGGAGGTCGACTTCCACGCGAAAATTGCGGAAGACTCGAATCCGCTGATCCGCCATCTCACAGCGCGAGGATCGACGTACTGGTTGGTCGTGCGCTGCAACAAAACCGGCGATGATTACGATTTGGCCTGGCTGGGCCGCAGATTGGCGGCCAGCCTGGATGGCCGCCATCCTGACCACCTCGTATGAAGACCTTTGGGCTTCGCCGGATTCATCACGTGTCAGAAGTCTCCGCTGTCAGCGAAAACGAATACAGCACAGCAGAATACAACTGTCGTGCTAGTACTCCAGTATCACTGCGTGATGTAACGGTCTTCGCTGGTAGTAGTGCGCTTGTTTTGATTCAGACATGGTCGTGTCCAGAGTGGTTATGGGGTGAGGCTTTTCGGTTTCCGCGGCGCGTGAGTGCGTGCTCGCACGGCGAGTTCGTCGTGCCCGCGGCATAGCGCTTTGCAGGCGTGGGGTCATGCGGTCGACTGCAGCGGTACGGACGACAATCCACCCCAGCACAGGGTGATCACCGCGGCGATGGCGTCAGCCTTCGGGACGGCACGGCCGGTGTCGAGCCAGTACTGTGCGGCGAATTGGCTGGCGCCGACCAGCCCGGCGGCGAGCATGCGAGATCGGTTCGGGCTCAATCCGGAATCGTGCGCCACGGCAGTGGAGACGGCTGTCACGCAGTCGTCTGTTGCGCGTCCGATTCGCCATCGTACCGAGGGCTCGCTCGGCACGTTGGAATCGAAGACCAGTCGAAACCCTTGCGTTTCATGGTCGACAAAGTCGAAGTAACCTTGGATCGCGGCGCGGACCCGGTCCCGATTCGCGGTGGTCGAGTGCAGTGCCCGCTGCACCCCGTCGGTCAATGCGTCGATATGGTGCTCCAACACCGCCAGATAGAGCTCCAGCTTTCCCGAGAATTCCTTGTACAGAATCGGTTTGCTCCAGCCGGCGCGATGCGCGATCTCATCCATCGTGGCCGCGTGAAAGCCGCGTGCGACGAAGACCTCGGTCGCTGCTGTCAAGGTGCGCCGTCGCCGCAGCGCACGTCTGGCACTGACGACGAATTTGCCGGACTGCCGGGATAGTATTGTCGGTTCGTATTCGATGGGTTCGGCGGTCATTTCCTGCTCCGTTTGGTCGGTCAGGCCTGGAGTTCGGTCAGTGCGTCCTCGAGGTTGCGAGCGATGTCCCAGACGTCGGGAACGGTGTCGGGGCAGGCGAGGATCCCGAAGTCGAGGTGGCCGTCGTAGGACATGACGGTGATGTTCAGGCAGCCCGACAGCTCGGTGAGCACTGAGACGGGGTGGCTCGAGAGCACGCGAATTCCCGCGAGGTACAACGGTATCTGTGGCCCGGGCACGTTCGAGACGAGCAGGTTGACCAGGGGCAGAGTGGACGCAGCCGCCCGCATCACAGCTCGGGTGGGCATGCCGTGCAGCAGTGGTGTTGCCAGTGTGGTGACTTCGTGCAGCAGGTGCGATGACTGGGTGTGGAATCGCTGTTTGGCGACGAGCAGATTGTCCCGCAAGAGTTTCACTCGATGGCGAGGGTCGGTCTCGGAGATCGGCAACGTGGTGAGCATGAGTGAGAACTGGTTTCCCGCAGTGCCGAACTGCTCGGGCGTGCGCACCGATACGGGAATGGCGGCCAGCAGCGGTCGGTCCGTGGCGAAGCCCCGGTCGTGCATCCAGCTCCGCAATGCGGTGGTGCACAGGGCCATCACGACATCGTTGACCGTCCCGTCGACGCTGTTCTTGATGGTTTTCACCGCGTCGAGGGGTAGCGATGTGTATGCGACGCTGCGGGCGCTGGTGAGGGGGCCGTTGAACGGTACGCCGGGGTGCTTGGTGTGTAGATCATCGGCGGAACGCAGCAGCGTCGGCACGGCGCGCAGGGCGGCGTGGAATCGGGTTGCCGGTCGAGTGAGCGCGTTCGGGAGGCTGCGGGCGAGCATTTCGACGGTTGACGGTGTCCGGCCGCGACGTACCTCCGGAGTGGACGGCGGTGTGGCGGAGGGTGTTTCGCAGATATCCATTATGGCGGCCATGATCTCGGCGGCGGAGACGCCGTCGATCACGGCGTGGTGCACTTTCGTGTAGACGGCCTGCCGCCCGCCCGAGAGTCCGGACACGAGGTGGCATTCCCACAGCGGACGCGACCTGTCGAGCGGCTGACCGTGGCGGCGCGCGACGTAGTCGGCGAGTTCGCGATCATCCGCGCCGTCGGGCAGTCGGATATCGCGGACGTGGTATTTCAGATCGATCTCCGCACAGTCCTCCCAGTAGGGCAGGTCCAATCCGAACGGGACCGTGCGCACCCGGCGGCGTAGCGGCGCGACGAGGGGCAGCCGCTCTGCGAAAAGCTGTCGCAGTGCTTCGGAATCGAGCGGTCCATTCGGCGCTGATGCGGAGTCGAGCAGCGTAATCGCGCCGATATGCAGTGGTGTAGTGGAAGTTTCGGTATCGAGCAGGTGCAGATCGAGCGAATCGAGCTGTCTCACAGGGCCGATGGCGCGTGCGGTCGAGATGGCGGCAGGGGTGTGCTGGTGGCCCACGGAGTCCTCCCGGGTCGTGTCGGTACCGGACGCGGCCGCCGGCGGGTAAGGACATGCCAACAGCACACAGCGTCGATCCCGGACGTCTGGTGATTCCGTGCATCGCGGCACGGAGCGCGACACCGTGCCGACGCTGACACGCTCGAACGGTGAAGCCCTCGATCTGGAGGGTGAGTGCGAGTGTAGTGCCAGCTGACACGTCACGGTCTTGATCGACCGTTACATCTCGTTAATTGTGTGCGAACACTAAACACTGATCACACGTCCAAGAACTCTGGTCCGCAAGGTCGTACGCGGACTGCGGCCATCGTTCGGCTACCGGCGAGTAGTCGGAACCAGGGCTCCGTGGAAACGCACTGCGGCTAGCCTGACGGCACTCGAATGTGGATGGCTCCGAGTAGCCTGCGGCCGCGCATATGCCAGACTTTGGCTCCATGTTGTAGTGCTTCCTATGCCTCGGTGATAAGGGCGCGCGCCATGTGGCCGCCCGTAGTTGGATTCGAAGACGACGCCGTCGGCGCCGAGCTGGTGGGCGAGCAGGCATCCTGTCTCGACAGGGCCCCGGGAAGCTCTGCCCGAGGAACAGGGGGCGCTCAATCCCGTTCCAAAAGAATCTGTTTCACGTATCTTCGGCGCGTGAACACCAAGAACCGCACGGTCCGAGCGGGATTCGCTGCTCTCGCCCTCACGGCGGGCCTTGTCGCCGTCGCGGGGCCGGCCGCAGCCGACATACCTCTCACACCCGCCACCGCGGATCCGATCTGGGGCGCGACCACCGGTCCTATTCCGACCGGTAGCGCAGTCGCCGCCGGTCAAGGCAGCTCCCAGGCCGGACTGCCGAACCTCGCCGGTCCGCTGCTCGCCGCGCCCGCCGACCTCCTCAACGTCCTGCTCGGCGGTGCGCGACCCTGCACCCTGTCCGCCACCTGCAACGGGATCGGATAGCACCTGCCCCCGCAACACGAGTAACGCCCTTTGCTCATCGGAATCCGATGAGCAAAGGGCCTTTTCGATGCTTCAGGCGATCATGCCCGGCCGACCTCGAAGCGGGTCACGGTGACACCGGGCGCCTCCAGCTGCTGTTTGACGGTCTTCTTGGGGTCGGTGACCGACGGCCGCTCCAGTAGGACGACGACCTTGTAGAAGCCGTTGAGGCGACCCTCGACGATCTTCGGCAGCGCGCCCTCCGGCTTGCCCTCTTCGCGCCCCGGCCGCCGGAACTGGTCAGGATTCGACCCTCTTCTGCAAACCGGTCAGCGCGCTGTCCACCAATCCTTTGATGACTTTGCTGCGGATGAAGCCGGGCAGCGGCAGGTTGTGACGAATGGTCAGCTGATAGGTGACGGAGGTGGTGTCCGGAGTGATTTCGTCGAGCTGATAACGGCCTTCCTGACCGGTCTGCAACCGCCCCTGCACCATCGACCAACTCATGCCGTCGTCGCGGTGACGGTATCTGAGGGTGTAGCTGTCGGTGCCGACCGGCGCGGATGCCGTGAACCGGGCGGTCACCGGCAATTCGGTCCGCTCATCGACCTCGAGTACCTCTGCTTGGCGGATCTCGGGGATCCATTCCGGCTGGCTGTTCAGGTCGCGGATCGTCGCGAGCACGGTCGCCCGCGGGGCCTGGACCCGCACGGTCCTGGTGGCGCTATCGGTCGGCATGGTCACCGTTTCCGTAGTAACCGAGTCGAAGCAGGGTGGTGATCTCACTGAGCAGCGGCATTCGCGGATTGGTGCGATTGCTCAGGTCCTGGAATGCGATCATCGCCAATTCCGGTAGGGCCGCGAGGAATTCGTCCTCGGGAATACCGATGTCCCGAAGTGTGCGCGGCATTTCGAGCCGGTCGAGCAGGTCTTGCACACCCTGGAAGAGCCGACGGCGGCTTTCTCCGGGTTCGTGCCCGCCGAAGACGATCCGCCCGAGTTCGGCGTACTTCTCGGGGGCGACATAGGCCGAGTAGCCGGGAGCGGGCATGAACTTCGTCGGCAGGTCGGCGTTGTAGCGCAGGGTGTGCGGCAGGAAGACGCCGTTCGCGCGGCCGTGGGCGATGCCGAACCGGGCGCCGACAGCGTGTGCGAGAGCATGATTGGTGCCGACAAAGGCATTGGAGAACGCCAGGCCGGCCAGCGTGGCGGCATTGGCCATATCTGTTCGGGCGAGCAGATCCCGGGGATCGTCGCAGGCTCGGGGAAGCGCCTCGAAGATCAGCCGCGCCGCCTGCACACAGAACGCATCGGTATAGGGCGAGGCGAAGACCGAAGTCAGGGCCTCGAGGGCGTGGGTGAGGGCGTCTATACCGGTGTCGGCGGTCAGAGTCCGCGGCATCGAGACGGTGAGCAGCGGATCCACGATCGCCATATCGGGCACCATGGAATAGTCGACCAATGTTTCCTTACGGTCTTCCAAGGTCAGCACCGCCGCGGGAGAGACCTCCGAACCGGTGCCCGCGGTGGTCGGCACCGCCACCAGTCGCACCGTATGTGGATCCTGCGGGTAGTCGGCCATGCGCTTGCGCGGATCGAGGAAAGGCAGCGTGAGTTCGGACAGATCCTTCTCAGGGTGCTCGTAGAACAGGCGGATCGCCTTGGCCGCGTCGATCACCGATCCGCCGCCCACGGCGATGAGCACGTCGGGCTGGTATGCCTCGAGCAACTCGACGCCGCGCCGGACGGTGGCCTCGCCCGGCTCCGGCTCGACCTCGCCGAAAATCTTGATGTGCCGCGCGCGCAGTTTGCCGCGGAATTCGTCCACCACGCCGCGCTGTTCGCTCAGCGCGTCGGTGATGATGACGACGCTGTCGCACTCGACATTCAGCAGGTTCTCGAGCGCCCCCGCATTGAAGAACGTGTTCGACGGGACCCGGAACCACTGGGGCGGACTGCGCCGATACGAGACCGTCTTGATGTTGAGCAACTGCGTGTAGTTGACGTTCTCCGTGGTGCTCGAACCGCCCCACGTGCCGCAGCCGAGGGAGAAGGTCGGGGTGAGGTTGTTGTAGATCCCGCCGAGGGCCCCGACCGCCGTGGGCGCGTTGACCAGGATCCGCCCGGTGCGCACGGCCAGGCTGTAGGCGTCGACGACAGCCTTGTCGTCGGCGTAGATCGCGGAGGTGTGCCCGAGGCCCCCGTGCTCGGTGACGAGGACCGCGGCATCGATGGCGTGCTGGACATCGCGGGCGCGCACCAGCCCGAGGACCGGCATCAGCTTCTCGCGCACGAGCGGATGTGTGTCGAGCCGGTCGAGCTCGGCCGGCAGCGGCGCGAGGAGAATCTTGACCGACCGGTCCACGGCGAATCCGGCCCGGGCGGCCAGGTCGGGTGCCTGGCGGCCGAGAGCCTCGAGTTTGGCCGTGTCGCCGCAGCCGAACGCGAATTCCGCGAGGGCATCGGACTGCTCCTCGGTGAGCAGGTGCGCGCCCATCCGCTCGAATTCGGCGACGGTGGCGTCATAGATCGCATCGTCGACGATGCAGGTCTGCTCGGCAGGGCAGATCACCGATGCGTCGAAAGTCTTCGAGATCAAAATATCGACGACAGCGGCCTTGATGTCGGCCGTACGATGCAGGTAGATGGGCGCGTTGCCGGGACCGACACACAGCGCGGGCTTTCCGGCCGCGTTGGCCAGGGCGACGATCTTCCGACCACCGGTCACCCAGATGAAGTCGACCCCCGGATGCCCGAACAGATAGTGGGTCACCTCATGGGCGGCGTCGGGAATCACCTGCAACGCGCCTGCGGGTAAACCCACCGCCTCCCCGGCTCGCCGAAGGATCTCGACAGTGCGTTCACACGACCGCACGGCGACGGGCGACGGCCGGAAGAGGGTCGCGTTGCGCGTCTTGGCGGCCACGATCGCCTTGTACAGCACGGTGGACGTCGGATTGGTGACCGGGGTGATCGCCAACACGACTCCGATCGGATCGGCGATGCGAACGATGCTGCGCTCGAGGTCGTCCTCGATAACGCCCACGGATTTCTTGTCGCGCAGATAGTCGTAGAGGAACTCGGTGGCAACGTAGTTCTTGACGACCTTGTCCTCGAACACGCCGAAACCGGTCTCCTCGATAGCCACCCGCGCCAGTTCGGCCGCCGCCCTGATCCCGGCGCGGGCCATTGCCTCGACAATCGCATCGACCTGTTGTTGATCGAGTTCGCGAAACGCCTTCGCCGCGGCACTCGCCGTGTCGACCATTGCGTCCACCTCGGCGAACCGGGCCGGGCTGCGATCGGCCGCAGCGGTGTCGGCAGTGGCTGTGTCGCTGCTGCGATCGACGGCCCGAGCTTCGGTACCGGTCTGGATGTCGGTCATGACACCTTCTCGAATCGGAGATTCTCGGTTTCGAAGGCACTTATCGGTGACGGTACTCGCGCCGGCCGGCGGTGACCGAGGTCTTTGTGCCCTGCCATAGGCCCTGTTCGGGAACCAGGGTGGTGATCGGGCTGGCCTCGATGATCGGCGCCATCATCGCGGCATCGCCCGGCCGTGCGGGCCTCGCTGGGCGATGTGCTGTCGCCCACATTGGCAAGTACAGGCCGAAGCCGATCCACGGCATCGCGGCGGTAGCCCAGGATGGCCGCTGGAACTGCTGGCGATTCCTCGGCTGCGGCGTTCCCATGACGGCCAGTGGCCAAGGTGGTGCGCGAGACGCCCAGGACCAGCGTAAGTATCGATCCCAGGGCCGCGACTCAGCAGTTGCGCTGGGCAGCGCATGCAGTGCCGGGGCAGCTCGGCCCGGACGCCGTCTCCGCAGCGTCCGGGCCGTTGCACCACGGGTCTCCAACGCGAGGGCACCGCGAGTGGCGGATGGGAAATATTCGAGCCTGCGATATTCGCTGCAGTCGAGATGTCTTGCACTGCAAGCCATCTTGGTCCTGCCTGCGGGGGAAGCGGTTGTGCCCACCACCCAGGGCGGCGGCAGAGCCCCACGCCGGCCCGCCCCGTTCCGGGCCCTCGCCCGCCTGGTTCGGCCGCTATCGCACTCGGGTCTTGGCCGTGGCGATGCCCTCGCGCTGGCGCTCGAGGATCAGGCGTGTTCGAATTCGGCGACCGCGGCCATCATGTTCAAACGTCCAAACTGCCTTGCCCTCGGGGGCGATCGGCTCTGGGCTGCGGACCTGCGCTGCGCGAAACTGACGGTATGGCCGATACACCGGCACCGGCACCTTGGGCGGCATCGGCGCGTGATGCAGTGCGCGTGTTCAACAAGTACGTGACCAATCCGGTCATGATGCGGCTGGCCGGCCGCAGGCACTGGTGTGCGTCGGTGATCCGGCACACCGGCCGACGGACCGGGAAGCCCTATGCCACTCCGGTCGTCGCCGCACCGGTCGCCGAGGGGTTCCTCATCCCGCTTCCCTACGGGACCCATGTGGACTGGCTGCGTAATCTGCAGTACTCCGGCACTGCAACGATCCAGTACCGTGGCCGCGTCTACGCCGTCGGTTCACCCGAGATTGTCGACGCCGCTGCGGCTGCGCAGCAGCTGTCGGCCCGGCGCCAGCGCCAGTTCCGTCGATTCGGCATCGGCCGGTTCGTCGGCGTACAACGCGCCGACGGCGACTCATAATGGCATCCAGCAAGCTCGCGTGGCGCCCCGAGTGGGACAAGGGCATCTTCGAGCACCTGCGCCGCGGCGACGAGCTCGTGATCACCCGGCCGGTGCGTCGATCACCTACCTGGAACCAACGACCGCCGAGGAGGACAACTGGCGCAGTCAGCTCTCGTTCCTCTACGAGGGGCAGAAGAACCCGCTCGTGGAGGTGCTCGGCGGCGTCGACGCGCCGATCGAACAGTGGGCGCGGGATGCGCAGGCCCCCAAGCTGATCGGAGTCCCACTCGGCATCCTGGGTCCCCGGCCGTGGAACCCGCAGATCCTTGCCATCCAGATCATGCGCCTGGGCGAGCTGGTCCTGGCCTGCGGCCCAGCGGAATTCACGGTCGTGTCGGGTTTGCGCATCCGGCGTATCGTGGCGCGGGCGCTGGGCGTCCCCGTCGACAACGTGCTGCTGCAGGGCTACGCCAACGGCTACAGCGGATACGTCACCACCCCGGAGGAGTACGTCTCCCAGCAATACGAGGGCGGCGAGACACTCTACGGCCGCTGGACCCTGTCGGCCTACATGCAGGAATTCGACGCACTGGCCAAGGCGCTGGCCGCCCGCGTAGCACTGGGCCGCGGCCCCGCCCCACTGGACTGGACCGCCGGAATCCAGCCGTCACTCCTCCCGCCGCTCCCGCCGGACGCCCCGGTGGCGGGCCACCGCTTCGGCGATATCCTCACCGCGCCGCAACCGTCCTATGCCGCCGGGCAGACCGCCGAAGTAGTTTTCGCGGGAGCTCACCCCAACAACGACTTCCACACCGGCGCGACCTATTTCGAGATCCAACAGGCACAGGGCGACTCCTGGTCCCGGGTCTTCGACGACAACGACTGGTGCACGGAACTGCACTGGTCCCGTCCCGACGGCCAACCC
Organism: Nocardia sp. NPDC004711; assembly: GCF_053601595.1. NCBI lineage: Bacteria > Bacillati > Actinomycetota > Actinomycetes > Mycobacteriales > Nocardiaceae > Nocardia > Nocardia sp. NPDC004711. Next base: position 19,214 of record NZ_JBSGCB010000029.1, read on the forward strand.
GCCGCCTCGATCGTCACCATCCGCTGGACCATCCCCGACACCACCGCACCCGGCCGCTACAGAATCCAATACAACGGCGACAGCCGAGATCTCAGCGGCGCCACCACCCCCTTCACCGCGCTTTCACCCGACTTCGGCATCACCTGAGCCGGTCCGGACCGCGTGGCAATTCATAACCGAATCCCAAACCCAGTCCCGGCGGCGAACCATCCGCCGCCGGCCTCACAGGTAATCCTCCAAATCGCCCTGGATGGCGGGCTTGAACTTCGCGTGGACCTTGTGCGTCTGCGCTGAGGAGATCCCGCCGCCGATGGTGACGACGTAGGCCTTGATGCCCGCCTTGCCTTCGTCTTTCACGGCGATGTTCAGCTCGATGGCGCATTCGTCGAGCGCCAGCTTGAATCCGTCACCCGAGTCCGCTTGGGCCGCGGTCAGCTCGGACTTGAGATAGCGGATCATGTCCGAAAGTTCGATCGCGCCATCGGCTGGAATGGTCATGCCGTGCTGCCTCTCGCTTGACGGTTCTTCTCGAGCCAGTTCCAGGGTCGAACGCAAGAATATTGGACCGTTGCCCCGACGTGCCTCGAGACGCGCCGGATCCCGGTCGGTTGCCCCACTACCCCCGAGAACTGGACAGGGCGGAGTGCGTTGCGCTCCCTACAACCCGTGCCGGTGGTCGCGATCACGGCCGAGAGCGGTCGCAACAGCTTTGCCAGACGGTTGATCTCGAATCCCGTGAAGAGACACCATCGCCCCTGTGACGTGTCGCAACTTCACAAGGCGAGGGGAGGGGACCGGTGGTTTGCCTCGCAGGACGGCTGGTCTCGCACTCACAGCCCCGGCGCGCTCGCTGCCGCCGGGCTGGTGGTGGCATCGATGTTCGTGCACTTGACTCTACCGCCCGCCCTGACATTATATGGCCGAAAGGTGTTCTGGCCCTTTGTTCTTCGGATGTACCGGCGCGTCGGCCAGCTCGGTGATCACCAGTGCTGGGGTCGTGCTGGCGGCGGTGTTCTGCGTACCTGGCGTGTTGCCGCTGATCACGCTCACTCGGCTGGGTATCGGTCACCTGGACTGGGTCGTCTCGATCGACTCCACGGTCGTGCGAGCCCATCAGCACGCCGCAGGTGCGAGACCGACCGTCTGGGCGAATCCTTCATCCGGGTGGCCCGCCGGATGCGGGCTATGCAGGCCGACCGCTTCCTGCCGCTGGGACTCACGCCTGCGCAGGGGCGCATGCTCAGCGTCATCGCCGACAGTCCGGAGCCGCCGAGTCTGCTGATGCTGTCAAGAGCCGATGAGGGAATGAGCAGAAGCGGCAGAGTCCAGATTTCACTGACCGCCGCACTGCTGGATGCCGCATACAGGTGATCGGCACACGGGGTTTGGCGGTGGTCACTCAGCAGTCAGCGCAGGAGGTAGCCGGCCTGCTGCGTTGCCGCGGATCGCCTCTGTCGACGACCGAGCCGTCCCGCTTGGCCACCGGCGAGCTCAAATCCCTCGGTGCTTCCCCTGTGGCCGAGGGCTGGTAACCCGATTCCAAGTCGTCGCGGTGGGCGTCGAGCGAGGTGTTGGCCCGGTTTATGGCCCCTTGCTCGCCGACCCCGTCACCGATGCCGAGGGTGTCGTCATGGCTCCCATCGTGCCTGCGCCCAGAGATTCTGAAACTTCTCCATTTGGAGAAAACATGAGATACGCTGTGCGCACAGGACACAACGGTCGGTAGTGGAGGACAACGATGACCAACACGATCATCACCGACGGGCGGGTGCGAACGCTCGCGCCGGACACGCCGGAAGCGCTCGTGCTATCCGACCCCGTCGGCGAGCGGTGCGCGATCGACGAATTGGTGTGTGCCGCGAAGACATACGCTGTCGCCGCTGTCGAATGGTGTGGTACGAAATGACCGGCCGAGCCGCCGGGGCAGCACCGGTCGCACCGTATATGGCGGTCGGGTTGTCGACCATCGTTCACGGCATCGGGGCGCGCGATCACATCGCGCGCAACCTCGACACGATCGAGGAGACCATTCACGCGGCGGTGTCGATAGTCGGCATCAACCTGCCGGTGAAACTCGTCGCTCTGGCCGAAGGGGCCCTCACCGGCTTCACCGACGAGATCTTCGATCTGCCGCACAGCCGGTGCGCCAGAGAGCTTTTCATCGATATACCCGGCCCGGAGACCGATCGTCTCGCTGCGCTGGCCCGGCTGTACGAAACCTACCTCATCGTCCAGTGCAAAGCCCGCTGGCCCGAGGTCATCGCGGACCGGTTCTTCAATGTCATGGTGGTGATCTCGCCGCAGGGTGAGATCGTCCACCGGGCCGCCAAGAACCATGTGTGGTGCCGGGAGCATTCGTGCACCCCGCACGATGTCTACGATCGGTGGGTCGAGCTGTTCGGCGACGGCATCGACGCCTTCTATCCGGTGCTGCGGACCCCGGACATCGGCAACATCGGCACGCTGTGCTGCAGCGACGGCGAGTACCCGGAAGCCGTTCGGGCACTGGCGTTCAACGGCGCGGAGGTGGTGTACCGACCCAGCGAAGCCGTGCCGATGACCGCGGCCGGTCCGGACGCTGGAGGCACCTGGCTGCTGCAGAATCGGGCGCACGCGCACTTCAACGGGGTGTACATGGTGTGTCCGAATACCGGGCCGGTTTACTCCAGCCCCGCCGCCGAGCATCCGGTGGACATCGCCGGCGGCAATGGGCACATCGTCGACTATCACGGTCAGGTGATCGGGCGGGTATCGTCGGGCGCCAACACGATCATTGCCGCGCCGGTGGATGTCGAGGCGCTGCGTCAGTATCGGATGATGAATCTGAACTCGAACTGGCTCAAGGACATTCGCACTGAGCTATTCCAGCGCATGTACGATCGGTCGATCCATCCGGCCAATCTTTGGCTCGATCGTGAGCCCGGGCGGCACGCCGCGGTCGACGACATCTACCGGGCCAATATCGCTCGTTTGGTAGAACAGCGCGCGTATACCGAACCCGCACAACGGTTTCCCGGTGCACGCCATATCCCTGTGTCAGGCGACAGCGACATGGACGCCGTCGTGGCCAGGTGGCGGACGTAGCCGTCGCCGTTTCATCTGTCACCACCGCGGCCGAAAGGACGTGACGGTTGTTCACCTCCCACAAGCCCCGCCTTGTCGTCGGCATATCGGGTTCGAGCGCACCGCAACTCGGTATCGCCCTGCTGCGCGTGCTCGCCGAATCCTCGATGGTGGAGACACACCGGGTCATCTCGCACGGAGCACGGCGCTCCATCCAGCTGGGTTGAGGACGTCTCGGCGTTGGCCGATGTCGTCCACCACCACGCTGATCTGTCCGCCTCGATATCGTCGGGGTCCTTTCAGGCCCTGGGTATGGCCGTGGTGCCGACGTCACGCCGAAGGAACGTGCCGGCCGTGCGTGAGATGCCGCTGAATCTGATCCACATCCGAAACATGGAAATCGTCGCCCTCGCCGGAGTGCCGGCCCTGCCGCCGGTGCCCGCCTTCTACCACCGGCCCCGGACAAGCGGCGACCTGCTCAGGCAGACCTTCGGCAGGATCCTCGACCAATTCGGCATCGACCACCACCTTTTCGCCCGCTGGCATACTCCCGATGAAGCCTGATGAGCCACGCGCGCAACGATTTCCGCGACTTTCTGGACACGCTAACTTCAGCGGGACCGATGCTCGGATCGGGAGACAGTCGAAGCGCTGCGCTGTGATCTTCGGTGGAAGGTCGTGTGTGGGCTCGCGTTGGACGACGGGGGATTCATAGCGCGCTGACGTATTGGCGGCGCGGACTGGCGGCTTCGGATCGGCCGAATCGGATCCTCGATTCCGTGCCTGCGGTCATCACCGAAACCGTTGTGCTGCAAGATAATACACATCGCACGTTGGATTCGGTAGTACTCGACGCGGTCGCTACCCAGGACACGGTGATGCAGTCGATTGCGGCGATCCGCAGGGTCCGCCGCCAGGTTCCCCGCGGAACTCATCGACACGCGATGCCGAGCCCATGATTACGACGACCCGGGCAAGCGGTGGTTGTGCTGGGATGTCCGGCGCGTTGCCTTCAGAGGATTGTCAGCTGGGCAGCCCTGCAGCGAGCTCGATGGTCAGCGCTGTATGGGTCTCGTCGGCGAGCGCGGCCGCCCGAAGCTTCGAGAGATGTTCGGCCGCATCTGGGTGCCCGGTTAGTTTGTGGGCAGCGTGCATGAGTTTTCCGAAACTGTCGGTGCCGTGTTCGAAGGTAGCGCCGTAGCCCTTGAGCACACTTTGGCATTCGAGGATCTCGCGAGCGAGGTCGGCATCGAGTGGGGCAGCGGTCGATGCTGCTTTCAGCCACTCGTCGATGGCATGCTGTTCGCGCTGATAGCGCAACGATCGTGGGCGCAAAGGGCGAAGTCGGGCTGTTATCGACAGGGCGGTGTAGCCGGTGATCGAGCTGGTATTGACGGTCATGCCTCGACGGGTGAATTTTCGGACCAGACGCTGGAAGGTGCCGGATCGGCGCAGGACCGAGCCGACTCGAGCCGGCATGGTGTCGGTGATCTCGTCGATCTGTGGGTGGAGGTACTCGCGGACCTGAATCAGCTGGCCCGGTTCGGCACGCGCCTCGGAGCGGATGCGATCCATGCGGTGTCGCCGGATTTTTTGCAGCGCAACCTGAATGGTGTCCTGATAGCACATCCACAGTGCGACCTGCCGGGCCGCTTCGATGGTGAGCAGCGCGCTGCCCTCGGCATCTGGATCTACTGCCGCGAATTCTCGCACGCGACTCAGATATAGCCGTGAGTACGAAGTGTTCTGATACACCGCAGTGCGGACCAGGCCGTGCAGGATCATGGACCGCGCCGCAGGCGGGAGCTCTCTGACGGCCTCCGCGAGCTTCCGCAGTTTCGGGCCGACGAGCGCTGCGGGGTCCATGGCGGCTATTTCGGTGCGGCGCTCATCTTCCCGTGCCTTGCGCTCGTCGGCGGTAAGCGGCCGGGGAATGAGGGTCAATTCCACTGGCTGTGAAGTTCGCGGCGGGATCGGGGATTCGGTGACGGTCGGTGCGGCGGCAGCGCTGAAGCCGTCGGCGAACGCACGTAGGGACTGTTCGATCCCTTTGCCGAAGCCGCGAATCGGCGCTTCGAATTGTTCTCGGGTGAACGGTAATACGCCGGATCCGGCCACGGCGCCGAACAGCGCCGCACTGATCACGCTGCGGTGGTGCTCGGCTACTGCCATGAAGTCGGACGCTATCAGTCGCTTCGATCCGCGCCGGGCCACGTCCAGCAGCGTCGCGCTGTCGACCCGACCGTCGCCGAGAGCCATCTTCTCGTCGATCGAATACACCCTGTGTGTGGAGGTGAACAGGGTGGTTCGATCCGGTGTTGTGAAACCACGTTGGACGGCACGGGCGGCTTCCATCAGCTCGGAGGCGATCACGATGTCCACTTCACCGGGGGTGGGGAACACACTCAGCACAGGTTCGCTGCGTCCGGTTCCGGTGATGTGGCCGGTTCGGGAGGGCGGGAACAGTTCCACGTAGTACACGGTGGATCCGGTGCGCTGGGCGACACCGGGCACAGACGTGGTCTGGGCGAAGTAGTCGGCTGACTCGGCGACTTCCACGATCCAGTCGGAGAGCACGCCGCCGCCTTCGCCGCCCATGGCCAGGATCGCGACTGTTATGGGGCGCTGTCCGGTGTACCAACCTGTCATGGTGTTACCTCGAATCCGGCGGCGCGGCGCTCTATTCCGCGCGCGAGCATGGTGATCCACCAGGTGCGCAGCCGGGCCAGCATGCGATCGCGCCGGGTGGGGTTGTAGACAACGTCCGTCCGGTAGAAGGACGGACACAACACGGCCGCATGCGCGTTGGCGCCGCACACTCCGCATCCGACGCAGCTGTCGAGCACGGTCGCGATCGGATCGGTGCGCATGGGGTCGGGGTTGTCGGTGATGGTCAGCGACGGGCAGCCGGAGATGCGGATGCAGGCGTGGTCACCGGTGCAGGTCTCCGGGTCGACGCCGAAACGTTCGCGGACCACCCGCTCGCCGGCCTGCAAGGCCTGTGCCCGCTGCGGCTTCTCACGTCGTTGCCGGTTGAGCTGGCATTCGCTTTGCATGACAAGGACTTTCGGCCCTGTCTCATCGGTGGTGAGCGCATCGACGAAGGTGTCGCGCACGGTGGTGACGTCGTAGGTGTTGTCTATGGTCCTGGCCCAGTTGACACCGATGCCGCGGACGGCCCGCTCGATGGGATGTTTGGTGGAGCGGGTCGGCAGGTCGGCGTGCGAGGAGAGCACGTCCTGACCTCCAGTGGCGGCTGCGTAATCGTTGTCGACGACTACCAGTAGCTGGTCGTTCTTGTTGAAGACCGCGTTGCCGACGCCGCTGCTCAGCCCGTTGTGCCAGAAGCCCCCGTCGCCCATCATCGCGATGGTTCGGCGGTCGGAGCCCTTCGAGTTCAGCGCCGCCGCAGCCGCCGAACCGAGGCCATAGCCCATGGTTGTCGCCCCCAGATCGAACGGTGCGTTTATCGAAAACAAGTGACAGCCGATGTCGGCGCTGATGTGATGTTCACCCGTTTCGCGTTCGGCGAGCTTCAATCCGCTGAAGATGGGTCGCTCCGGGCATCCGGTGCACAGCCCGGGCGGTCGGGGCCGCACGATGTGCGGCTCGACCCGGACCGCGAACGGGCTCGCCGGGTCATCGGCCGAGCGCAGGAGCGCGGGTTCGGCAGTGATGACCTCGGGCAGATATCTGCTGAGAAAGCTATGCACTCCACGCGTGACGACCAGCGAGGTGTACTCGCCCGCCATGGTCAGCATGTCCTTGCCGTGCAGTTTTGTGGGTATGTCGGCACGGCGCAGGATGGCATTGATGTTCTGTTCGATGAAGTCCGGCTGGCCTTCTTCGATCAGCAGCACCGAGCGCTTGCCAGTGCAGAATCCGATGACTTCTTCGTCGATCACCGGGTAGGCAACGTTCATTACGTACACCGGTACCCGAGTGTTGCCGAACGCATCCGAGCAGCCGAGCAGTTCCATCGACCGGTTGAGGGTGTTGTACAGCCCGCCTTGAACGATGATTCCGACGTCAGCGAGGTCATCGCCGAACACCTCATTGAGCCCATGGTCGCGGATGTGCTGCACCGCGGCAGGCCACCGGTTTTCGATCTTTTCCTTCTCATGTTGAAAGTTGGCCGGCGGCAGCACGATTCGACTCACGTCGCGAGCGGGCCGCCGGGTCGCTTCGGTGACCGTCATCGGAGGCCGCTTGTTGTCTTCGGCCTCGAACGCTCCATGCAGGTGACAAGAGCGCAGCCGCAGCAGCAAGAACACAGGGGTGTTGCTCGCCTCCGACAACTCGAAGCCGGATTTGACCGCGTCCACGATCGCAGTGATGTTCGGCCGCGGATCCAACAGCCACATCTGCGATTTCATCGCGAACGCGTGCGAACGCTCCTGCATGATGCTCGAGCCCTCGCCGTAGTCCTCGCCGAGAATGATGAGTGCTCCGCCGGTGACGCCGCCGCTGGCCAGATTCGCCAGGGCGTCGGCAGCAACGTTGGTGCCCACGGTCGACTTCCATGTCACCGCGCCACGTAGCGGATAGTGCACCGACGCGGCCAGCATCGCCGCCGCGGTAGCTTCCGAGGCGCTGTTTTCGAAATAGACGCCGAGCTCGTCGAGTACGTCTTTGGAATCGCCGAGCACGTCCATGAGATGGGAGATCGGTGCGCCCTGGTAGCCGCCGACATAGGCGACGCCGGCCTGCAGCAGCGCCTTCGTTACTGCCAGGATCCCCTCCACATGCAGGGTCGTACCGGAGCCCTGCCGCAGTTTGCCGACCTCGTTCGCAAAAGACCGTTCCGCCATGGTTTTCCCTCCCTTATCCGGCGTCGCGTTCGACGAGTGCGAGCACCCGCGCCGGGCTGCCGGACCCGCCGACGATCGGCAGCGGGGACACGATCAGCAGGGCGCCGGTGGCGGGCAGTCGGGCAAGGTTGCGCAGACTGGTCAGGCCCCATTTGTTGGCGCCGAGCAGCTGGCTGTGGCAGGGGAAGGGCGGTTCGAACCCAGCGGCCGCACCGGCGTCGGTGCCGACGGTTTCCACGCCGAGTCCGGTCAGTGCAGACTCTTCGGCCAGCCACTTGGCGCAAGCGGCGGAAACGCCGGGTGTGTGCCCGTCATTGGTGAACGCGGCCGCATCCTCACCTCGGGATTCCCATCCGGTGCGATAGAGCAGCCAGCCGCCCGCCGGGAGTGGTCCGTGCTCGTTCTCCCAGCGGCGGATGTGATCGATTTCCAACAGGAATTCCGGGTCGTCCGCGACCTCAGCGGTCATGTCGATCAGTGCAACGGGCGCGAACAGTGTGCGCATCGGGGCTTGCGAGACATCGTGTCCGTCACGGCCGCTCAACCAGTGCACCGGTGCGTCGAGATGGGTGCCCGTGTGCTCGCCGGTGTGGATGTTGTTCCAGTACCAGGCGGGCCCGCGGTCGTCGTAGCGGCTGATCTCCTCGAGCCGGAACGGGACGGTGTTGGCCAGTGGCGGCGGCAGCTGCAGGATCGGGGTGGACTCCTGCAACGGAGTAGTGAGATCGATGATGTCGACAGCGCCGGAGCGGGTCGCTTCGATGACGGCGTTGAGCAGAGACATCGTGGCTCCTGAGGTGAGGTAACTGGTGTCGAAGTCTGATGCGGTGGATCGGGCCGAGCTATCCACAGCACGCGGCGGTTGTCCGGCCGGCGCAATCCACCGGCGGCGCTGTTCAATGTGCACGGAACAGTCTGCGCAGCTTGCGATTTCGCGTGAGCGTTCGCGCTACGAGGTGTCCCGATCCGCCGCTCAATCCGGGGCCGGGATGCGTGGATGCGCCGATCTGCCACAATCCGGACACGGGTGTCGCATGCCGTCCGGCGGAGGGCAACGGGCGCCAGAGGTAACTTTGGTCCAATTCGCACGAACCCCCGTAGGGATCGCCCGTGACGGCATTCGGGTTGTGTGCGGCCAGATCGGCCGGGGTGATGACGTCGACCGCGAGCACTTTTCGGGGAAGGTCGGGAGCGTGGGTGGCGATTCGCGCCAATACACGATCGGCGAAACTCCGTGCCAGCGCCGGAGTCCAGCCATGAGTGGTATCCAGCGCTCCGGCCGCATCGCCTACCGGTGCGAATGGGACTTCCTGCAGTTGCAGCCAGAGTGCGGCCGTACCCTCCGGCACCCTGCTGGGGTCGAGCAGGTACTGCTGGCCGACGACGACGGTCGGTCGGCGGGGGAGCAGCCCGGCTTCGGCCTCGGCGCAGGCGATTCCGGTGCTGTCGGATCCATCGGAGACGTGAATCAACGGAATGTCCCGCAATCGGGTGTCGGCCCAGTCCAGCGGCGCCGACAAAGCGACATGGACTTGCATTTCCGCGCGGCCGTAGCGGAAGGTGGCAGCCTCGGCGCGGATGGTGGATGACACTGCGTCAGGTGGTAACAGCTTGTCGTACAACGCGGTTGGCGTCACCGAAGCGAGCACCGCGCGGCGGGCGTAGGTGGCGTGGCCATTGGCGACGACCCCGACTGCTCGGCCGTGGTCCACGAGGATCCGCTCCACGAAGGTGGAAGTTCGCACCACGACGCCCAGGGAACGCAGCAGCGACTCGAACGCTGTCAGCAGCCCGGCGGATCCGCCGGCGACCACCGGCAGTCCGGCCCCGTGCAGGGTGGTCGCGAGCAGCGGAATCATCAGTCCGCCTGAAGCATGATCCGGAGAGAGACCCGCGTGCAGCAGCCACGGTGCATAGAGGTGATCGACCTCGTGGCCGCGAAACTCGCGGCGCGCGAATCCGCGACCGCTGGTGAGCGCCATCCGCAGCCAGTCTTCAGTGCCGCGTCGCCCGCCGCGGATCAGCCCGGCCAGTGGTCGGAGGGCGGACGGCGAGCGCAGTTCGGCGTCCATCAGTCCGCCGATCGGTGCCGCACTCGCCGCAAGCCGGGCCAGCATCGCGAGATATGCGGTTCGGTCGTGGGGGTCAGCGAACTCCATGACGGTGCGTTCCGGATCGCGGTGTGCGATGGTGACGCGGCCGTCGTCGGCAACGCTGGCGGTCACCCATTCTTCGGTGTTGCGGAATTCGAGTCCGTGTTCGTGCAGGTAGGGTCCGAGGCTCGCATAGGCGGCGCCGGAGACGAACAAGGGATGCCAGGACGAGTAGGTGTCGTGCCGGTAGCCGGGAAGAGTGCGTTCTTCGGTGGCGATGAATCCACCGATCTCCGCATTACGCTCCAGCACCTGCACCGACCAGCCGGCCAGTGCCAACTCGGCCGCGGCCACCAGCCCGTTGACCCCTGAGCCGACGACAATCGCGTCGGCTTCGGTTGTGATGTCGGTCATAGGACGCACGGTAGGGTTGCGGGACTTGCTCGGCTATACGCTGCGCGCGGCATCTGTCCGGATCGTGCGGTCCGATGGCCCGGGCCGGCGGTGCGACCCGAGCTCGAATCTCACGCCCGCCGATATCCAACCAGGATGGAATCGTCGACATCGGGCAGGTTGACGACGATATTGTCCGGAGTGCGGCAGGTCAGCCAGACCAGCTTCTCGGCGGTGCTCATGTTCACCTCGACGTGCGGCATGAACGGTGGCACGAATACGAAATCGCCCTCGCTCATGTCGACGTACTCCGCATAGTTCTCCCCGTAGTAGATGCGTGCCTTCCCGGTGAGGACATAGCCGCCGGTCTCGGCTTCGCCGTGGTGATGGGGCAAGGAACGATAGCCGGGTTCGTTGGTCACCTTGCCGTACCAGATCTTGGTCGCCGGGGTGTGCTGCGGGCTCACGCCCGAGACGCGCACCGCGCCACCGGACTGTGCCGTCTCGGTGTACTCCGCTCCGGCTCTGGTGACAATCGGAGCGACCTGGATGGTGGAGTCGCTGGTCATCATGATTCCTTTCCGTCCCGCTGGGCGGGCTCGATATCATTGGGGGACAGGGTGATTCGATTGCGCAGCAGGCCGATGCCCTCGATTTCGGTCTCGACGACATCGCCGGCACGCAGGTAGCGCGGCGGGTCCGCCGCGATGCCGACACCCCCCGGCGTGCCGGTCAGTACGACGTCACCGGGACGCAGCACGGTGAACGCGGAGATGTACGACAGCAGGGTCGCCGGATCGAAGACGAGGTCGTCGGTGGCCCCGGTCTGCTTCTCGGCGCCGTTGACTCGGCAGACGATGCGGAGGCCATCGGCGGGGTCGGCCTCGTCGGGCGTCACCAGATCAGGACCCAGTGGAGTGGTGGCGTCGAATGCCTTGCCTTGCAACCACTGTGAAGTCCGCCGCTGCCAGTGGCGCACCGAGAAGTCGTTCGCGACGGTGTATCCGGCTATGGCTGCCCGCGCCGTGTCGCGATCGGCCCGGCGCAGGGTGGCGCCCACAATGATCGCGAGTTCGGCCTCCCAGTCGAACAGCACCGTTTCGGGCGGGCCGGGCAGGGCGATGTCGGCGTCCCAGGCAGTGAGGGTGTCGGCGAATTTCGCAAAGAGTGTGGGGAATTCGGGCGCGGCTCGACCCATCTCGGCGATGTGGGCGCGGTAATTGTGGCCGCAGCACACGATCTTGGTCGGCGCTGTCACTACCGGCGCCGACCGGCCGGGTGGCGGCTGCGCGCCGGGCAGCGGTCGGACCGAGCGCCAGTTCTCGTCCGAGAGCAGCGCGCCGACGTCGGTGGCCGTCGTCGCATACCACTGTCCATCGGCGTGGACTTCGGCGCGACTGCCGTGGTCGTCGCGGAGAACTGTTCGCAAACGCATCGCTGGGGACTCCAGGAATTCGGCCGGGTTGCCCGCGGCGGCTTCGAACGCCGGGAGCGGAAGCTCGGATATAGCGTTCTATTGACGAGCATCAATGTAACACCATACTGTGGTTCGGACCACCCCGGTTCGAATCGGCTCGCCGCCCGGTGGGTCTCCGCAAGAAAGAGGCGATCATGCCCGTCGACCACATCAATCCGCCCGAGCTGGCGAAACCCTCCGGTTTCGCCCACGCCACGCGGTATCGCGACATCGTTCATCTGGCGGGCCAGACGGCCTTGACACCCGAGGGGACGATCGTCGACGGCGGTATCGTCGCCCAGTTCCGGCAGGCGCTGGCCAATGTGATCGCGGCGCTGGAAGCTGCGGGTGGAAAGCCGCAGAATCTACTGTCGGTGACCATCTATCTGCTGGACATTCCCGGCTATCAGGCCAACGCCAAGGAAATCGGCCGGCTCTGGCGCGAGTTGGTCGGCGAGACGTACCCGGCGATGGCCGGGATCGGTGTCACCGCGCTCTGGCAACCCGAAGCGCTCGTGGAGATTCAGGCCGTAGCCGCACTGGGCTCCGAACAGGCCTGACATCACCGGCTCGGTGCGGCCTCGGAATATGGCGCGACATCGACGGCGGTTAACCATAAGCAATGAGATTGTATTGGCCTCACCAGTTCGAAAGGGCCGAGCTTGATGCTCACACCCTCCGCGCACAACGACACCTTCTGCCGGGACAATCTCCCGCCCGAAACCGACTGGCCCGATCTGGTCTTCGACCTGGCAGGGTTGCACTACCCCGATCGACTCAACTGCGCGAGCGCCTTGCTCGATGCGACGGTAGCGGTCCATGGCAGGGCCAGGCCCTGCCTGTACGCCGAGTCCGAAACGTGGACCTACGGCGATCTTCTCGACCGTGCGAACCAGATTGCGCATGTGCTGGCCGACGACTACGGCCTGGTTCCCGGGAACCGTGTGCTGTTGCGCGCTCCCAATACCCCGTGGCTGGTTGCCTGCTGGTTCGGTGTCGTCAAGGCGGGTGGGGTGGTGGTGACCACCATGCCCCTGCTGCGTGCTCCCGAGCTGACCAAACTGATCGAGCTGACCCGCCCGGCGCTAGCTTTGTGTGATCACCGGCTGCTCGACGAACTGTCCGCGGCCGACACCGCCTTGCGTATCGCCTCGGTCGGCGGGCCAGGCGACGAAGACCTGATCCGCAGGGCGGCAGCGAAACCGGTCGTCTACACCGATGTGCGGACCAGTGCCGACGACGTGGCGCTGCTCGCGCCGACCTCGGGTACGACCGGAATGCCGAAGGTCGCCATGCACTTCCACCGCGACGTGCTGGCCATTGCCGACACCTTCTCCACGCATGTGCTGCGACCGCACGGCGCTGATGTCTTCATCGGGACACCGCCTCTGGCATTCACTTTCGGCCTCGGTGGGCTGGTGATTTTCCCGCTCTCCGTCGGAGCGTCGGTCGTGCTGCTGGAGAAGCCCGATCCGGATGCGCTCGTCGCCGCGATCGAGAAGTATTCGGTGACAGTGCTTTTCACTGCGCCGACCGCGTACAAGTCTTTGATCAAGCGCGACGATCCGGCGCGCCTGAAATCCCTGCGCCGGTGCGTTTCGGCCGGTGAACATCTGCCCGAAGCCGTTTTCGAGCGATTTCACGAACGGACCGGGCTGAAGATCATCAATGGTCTCGGTGGCACCGAGCTCCTCCATGTCTTCATCTCGGCGGCTGACGACGACATCCGCCCCGGCTCCACCGGTAGGGTCGTGCCCGGATTTCGTGCCGAGATCCAGGACGACGACGGCAATCCGGTACCGGATGGCACTCCCGGCCGGCTGGCGGTGCAGGGACCAACCGGGTGCCGGTATCTGGCCGATCCCCGTCAGCGTCAGTATGTGCGCAATGGCTGGAATCTGACCGGCGACACCTACACCCGCGACGCCGACGGCTACTTCTGGTACCACGCCCGCAGCGACGACATGATCGTCTCCGCCGGATACAACATCGGTGCACCGGAGGTCGAGGCAGTCCTCGACCAGCACCCGGATGTGGTCGAGAGTGCTGTGATCGGGGTTCCCGATGAGGACCGCGGAATGATCGTACACGCGGCGGTGGTGCTCCGGCACGGCGTCGCGGGCGACGCGGCGAAGGCTCGGGAGCTCCAGGACTTCGCCAAAAGCACTGCGGCACCGTACAAATACCCGCGCAGTATCGAATTCGTCGACAGCCTGCCCCGCAATCCCAGCGGCAAGCTACAGCGGTTCAAGGTGCGCGAGAACTGGGGGACGCGATGACCGGCATCGTAATTGAGCGTGTCGTGGACTGGCAGGACACCGACGCGGCTGGGCACTACCACCACAGTACGGTTGTGCGCTGGGTGGAGGCCGCCGAAGCCGCACTGCTCGACCGAATCGGGCTGCGCTGGCTGTTCGGCCGTATTCCACGAGTGCGATATGAAGTCGACTACCTGGAGCGCCTCTGGTTCGGCGATACCGCGGCCATCAGCCTGTCGGTGGCCAATGTCGGCCGATCCTCGCTCCGGTACGACTTCATCATCACCAGGATCCCCGCGGTGACGCAGCCGCCACGATCGGAACCGTCGACGATCGCGGCCCGCGGCGTCCTGACCGCCGCCCATGCGCCCGACGCCGACAGGGGCTCGCTGCCATGGCCCGACAACATTGCCGCGGCCTTACGCGGCGCCCCGATACCCGAATTCGGCTCGGCCGAGTCGAACTGGCAGCCAACTGAATTCGAACCGACCTCGACCCGAAGAGCGTGAAGCTTCATGCGTATCGCCGTGATCGGCGGAGGGCCCGCAGGGCTGTACTTCTCCGCCTTGATGAAACAACTCGACTCCACCCACGACATCACCATCTGGGAGCGCAATGCTCCCGACGACACCTTCGGTTTCGGTGTGGTGTTCTCCGACGAGACCCTCGGTGGCATCGAGCATGCCGACGAGGAGATCTATCGTGCGATGAGCGAGCAATTCGCCCGCTGGAGCGACATCGATATCCACTACCGCGGTGAGGTCCGCACCTCCGGCGGTCAGGGGTTCGCGGCGATGAGCCGCAAGGAGTTGCTGCACATCTTGCAGCGGCGATGCGCCGATCTGGGTGTCACGATCCATTTCCGCACGCTCGCGCCGGATGTGGAGGAGTTGTCCGCCACCCATGATCTGGTGCTTGCGGCCGATGGTCTCAACTCCGTGGTGCGGACCCGTTTCGCGGATGTGTTCGGCCCGGATCTGGATCGGCGGCACAATAGGTACATGTGGCTGGGCACCGACCGGGTGTTCGAGGCATTCGAGTTCTTCATCAAGCACACGCCGTACGGAGTCATGCAGGTACACGGCTATCCGTTCAGTGCCGAGCAGAGCACATTCATCGTGGAGATGCACGAATCCGTATGGCGGAAGGCCGGTTTCGATGCGTTCGCCGACCGCGCGTTCTTGCCCGGCGAGAACGACGAGAAGTCCATCGCGTTACTGGCGGAGATCTTGGCCGACGAGTTGGACGGCCACGGTCTGCAGGCCAACAACTCGCGGTGGATCGACTTCACCACGGTCCGCAACCGGACGTGGCGGCACGGCAATGTCGTGCTGATGGGCGATGCCGCGCATACCGCGCACTTCTCCATTGGCTCGGGCACGAAACTGGCCATGGAAGATGCCCTCGCGCTCGCCGCCTGTCTGCACGAAAACGACTCCGTCGCAACCGGTCTGGAGAAGTACGAGCAGGAGCGACGACCCGTCGTGGAGTCCATTCAACGGGCAGCCCAGGCCAGCCTGGAGTGGTTCGAAGCTATCGGCAACTACACCGATCAAGCGCCGGATCAGTTCGCCTTCAATCTCCTCACGCGCAGTCGCCGTATCACTTACGACAACCTGCGGCTGCGTGACAACGGATTCGTGAACCGGATCGACGGGTGGTACCTCTCGAACCAGGACGACACGCCGCAGAACGAGGCGGTGATCGGCGACGAAACTCGTCCGCCCATGTTCTATCCGTTGCGGCTCAAGGGAATCGAGCTGCCCAACCGGATCGTTGTCTCACCGATGGACATGTACTCCGCCGTCGACGGTGTGCCCACCGATTTCCACCTGGTGCATCTGGGCAGCAAGGCGCTCGGCGGCGCTGGGCTGGTAATGACCGAGATGGTGTGTGTGTCGCCGGAGGGGCGCATCACGCCCGGTTGCGCAGGGCTGTACACCACCGAACAAGAGCGGGCGTGGGCCCGGGTCGTGGACTTCGTGCACGCCAATTCCCGCTCGAAGATTGGTGTGCAACTGGGGCATTCCGGCCGCAAGGGCGCCACCAAGGTCATGTGGGAGGGCATCGACGATCCGCTCGACACCGGCGGCTGGGACACCGTCGCCCCGTCTGCCATCCCCTACGGACCCGACAGCCGCACCCCGCGTGAGATCACGTGCGAGGAGATGGACGAGATCACCGAACAGTTCGCTCGGTCGGGCCGGGCCGCCGCCCACGCCGGGTTCGACCTGCTCGAACTGCACTGTGCGCATGGATATCTGCTGTCTTCCTTCCTCTCCCCACTGGCCAATCAGCGCACCGATGACTTCGGCGGCTCGCTCGAGAACCGTTTACGCTTCCCGCTGCGCGTCTTCGATGCGATCCGAGCGGTGTGGCCCGCGGATCGGCCACTGTCGGTGCGTATTTCGGCCACCGACTGGGCAGAGGGGGGCAACACCGTCGACGACGCTGTCGAGATCGCTCGCGCATTCGCCGAACACGGAGCCGATGTGCTGCATGTGTCCTCCGGCCAGGTGGTCAAGCATGAGAAGCCTGCGTTCGGGCGCAGCTATCAGACGCCGTTCGCGGACCGGATCCGGCAGGAGGTCGGTGTGCCCCACGGCATCTCGGTGGTGGCGGTCGGTGCCATCTCGTCCTACGACGATGTCAATTCGGTCCTGCTCGCCGGGCGTGCCGACCTGGTGGCGATCGGCCGCGCTCACCTGTGGGATCCGCAGTGGACACTGCACGCCGCTGTGGACCAGCAGTATGTCGGCGCGGCGGCGGAATGGCCCGCGCCCTTCCGCGCTGGTAACCGCAAACCGCCTAACGGCCGTACCGACGGCCCGCCCCCGCGTCTTCAGCTGATCCGCGCGGCTGCAGGGGCAACGACCCTCCGGCGACGCTGGCAGCCGCCGGAGGTCGGTGTGAGTCGCTGAGTACGTTCGCGCAGGATCTGTTCGACGTCCCCCGCCCGGCAACGGGCGGGGGATTTGCCTTGTGGTGTGGGCTATTTCCGGGCGGCGCGGTCACGTTCCAGTCGAAGTGTCTGCGACGGCGATTCGCCATAGCGATCGCGGTAAAGGATCGAGAAACGGCCCGGGTGCAGGAATCCCCACCGGATCGCGATATCGGTCACCGTGGCGGTTATCGGATCGGCCTGCAACAGGTCGGTCCGCACGCGCCGCAGTCGTACATCGCGCAGGTATGCCATCGGTGTCGTGTCGTAGTAGCGGCGGAAGCCGTCCTGGAGCGTGCGTGTGCTCACACCGATTGCCTCGGCAATGTCGTCGATGGTGAGGGGTTCATGGGCGTGGGCTTCGATCAGATCCGCGGCCTGCGCGATGGGCCGGGCCACGGTCGGCTGTGGTCGCCGGTCGAGCTCGTCGCGGTAGTTGTGCGGCTGGCCGAGCAGCAGCTGGCTGACGAGGAGCCCTTCGAATTCCCGGACCGGTATGGATTCCGGGATCTCGGCCGAGCCGACGGCCTCGGTCAACAGCTTGAACAGCCCGCTCCAGGTGCGGCCGGCCGGGGTCGTGAGATCCATCCGCGGGGTGAATACGAGGGGCGTGGTCGGTTCCCTTCCGAGCTTTTTGCGCAGCACGTCGTGAACCGATGCGCGATCCAAGCGCAGCAGCAGTTGCCGATTCGCCCCTTCCCACGACATCGATACTCGCGGTCCGGGATCGAGTACCGAGGCCACTTCCGGTGTGGAGGTGAAACTTTCGGCTCCAACGGTGATCGTGGCGCGACCGACGAGCGGGACCTGGACGAGGTAGAAGTCGTCGAGGTCGCGCGGGTCGATGCGGACATCGGTGCCGTACTCCAGGTAGTACACGCCCACGCTGTTCCAGCGCAGGCCGTTGAAGTGTGCGTCGAGTCCGGTACCGCGGCTCAGTGGTGACAGCCGGTGATCGCAAAAGGCCTGGCCGACGGTGTCGCGTACGACGTCGGGGTCGCTGGAGGCCGCAAGGCGGTACCGGCTGAGCGGGCGGTCATCATGCTTCATGCTTCCTCCAGGCGACACACGCACGCATATCGTCTTCCTGACCGTCGTCATGATTGCGCGTTACCAGTTTGTTCCATCCCGGCGTCATGCGTGTCAAGAACCGCCGGATCGACGCTGTGCGGACAAGCTCCGCGTTTGCGGGATAGCCGACGATCCAGCCGCTCCTTACCGTGACTCGGGTCACACTAGCGTGCGTAGCTCGGAGGGCAGCATGTCAATCCCAATCTCACTGTCCACGAAAACGGCGATCGTTACAGGTGGCGCCACCCTCTTCGGGACCGGTGTCGTAGCCGAGCTCGTCGCCGCGGGCGCGCAGGTGGTGGTAGCCGATATCGACGAGGTGGGAGGGGCGGCGGTTGCCGAGAAGTTCGACCGGGCCGTGTTCGTCCGGACCGACATCACCAGCGATGAATCCATCCGACGTTGCGTCAGTGCGACGGTCGAAAGGTTCGGCTCGCTCGATGTCCTGGTCAACCTGGCCTGCTCGTACGGAGACGATGGCGCGGACACCGACCGGGCAACCTGGTTGCGGACCCTGGACGTCAACCTGGTCAGCGCGGTGCTGTTCGCTGCCACCGCCCGTCCCCATCTGACGCGGAGCCGCGGAGCCATCGTCAACCTGAGCTCGATTTCGGCGAAGGTCGCGCAGGCCGGTCGGTGGGTATACCCAGCAAGCAAGGCCGCTATCGCCCAGGTCACCCGCAGCATGGCGTTGGATTACGCCGCTGACGGTATCCGAGTGAATTCAGTGAGCCCGGGCTGGACCTGGTCGAAAATCATGGACGAGCTGTCCGCCGGCGACCGCGCGCACACCGATTCCGTCGCAGCGCCCTTCCACTTGCTCGCCCGCACCGGCGACCCATCCGAGGTGGGTCGTGTGATCGCCTTTCTTGCCTCCGAAGCGGCGTCGTTCGTCACCGGCGCCGACTGGGCCGTCGACGGCGGCTACTCCGCTCTCGGCCCGGAGCAGACCGTGAGTGCCATCCCGCAACTCGCCGCCGAGAGCGCTCCGGCGCACTGACCCGAACCCGAAAATCAAAGGAACACAATGCGTACCATCACCATTATCGGTGCCGGTCAGTCCGGCCTGCAGCTCGGCATGGGTCTGCTGGATGCCGGATACGACGTCCGGATCGTGTCGAACCGCACCCCCGAAGAGATCTTCACCGGCCGGGTGACCTCCAGCCAGTGCATGTTCGGCAGCTCGCTGGCCCGAGAACATGCACTCCGTCTGGATTTCTGGGCCGAGGGATGTCCGGATGTGGACGGCATCGCGTTCACTGTTCCCGATGACAAAGGGGGTAAGGCGATCTCCTGGGCTTCCCGGCTGGACCTTCCGGCGCAATCTGTCGACCAGCGGGTGAAGATGCCACGCTGGATGGGCGAATTCGAAGACCGCGGTGGTCAGCTCGACATCCATGATGCCACCCTCGACGACCTCGAGAGATATGCGCGCGAGTCCGACCTGGTGCTGGTGGCGGCCGGCAAAGGCGACATTGCCAAGCTGTTCGAACGTGACTCGGCCCGTTCGACATTCGATCGACCGCAACGGGCGTTGTCGCTCACATACGTGACCGGTATGGCACCCCGCGAACCGTATTCGGCAGTGTCGTTCAATATGATTCCCGGAATCGGCGAATACTTCGTATTCCCGGCGCTGACCACGACCGGCCCGTGCGAGATCATGGTCATCGAGGGTGGGCCCGGCGGTCCGATGGACTGCTTCGGCGGTGTCACCGACCCGCACCAGCACCTCGAGGCCGCGAAGAAGATCGTCGAAACCTACCTGCCGTGGGAGGGCGAACGTTGCCGCGACCTCGAGCTCACCGACGACCTGGGCGTGCTCGCCGGTCGTTTCCCGCCCACCGTGCGCCGCCCGATCGGGGTGCTTCCTTCGGGTACTCCCGTGCTCGGCATGGCCGACGTCGTCGTGCTCAACGACCCCATCACCGGGCAGGGATCCAACAACGCCGCCAAATGCGCCGCCTCCTATCTGGCGAGCATCCTCGAGCACGACGAGCGCCCCTTCGACCGGCAGTTCATGCACGACACGTTCGAAAGGTATTGGGACTACGCGAAGTACGTGGTGACCTGGACCAATGCGCTCCTGGTTCCTCCACCCGAACACGTACTGGCGATGTTGGGCGCGGCCGGAACGAGTCCGCGTATCGCTCGGCGCTTCGCCAACGGTTTCGACGATCCGCGGGACTTCTTCCACTGGTTCATGGACCCCGACAGCGCGCGGTCGTACCTCGACGACCTCGCTCCGGCGGCATGAACGCCCAAGAGCCCCACCGTATCGCCATCATCGGGGCAGGGCAGGCCGGAGCCTTGCTGGCGCTGGGGCTGCGGCGCCACGGCTGCACGGTAACCTTGATCGGCGACCGCCACCCCGACGAGGTCCGGACCGGTTCGGTGCTGTCGAGTCAATGCCTGTTCGGGTCAGCCTTACGGGTCCTGAGCCGCATCGTCGACGTCGAGGAAGACGCCCCCGCTGTCGACCGTCTTGCACTGAGCATCGACGGTGTGGGGGAAGTGGTTTCGGCGTTCGAGACTCCTGCGTACTCGATCGACCAGCGCGTGGCCTGCGCGGCCTTGATCGAGGCGTTCATCGCCGAGGGTGGAAGTTTCCACGTCGAGGACGTCACCGTAGAGCGTCTGGATTCCCTTGCGGCACAACATAGTCTGACCATCGTGGCGACCGGTACCGGCGACCTGGGCCGGATGTTCGTCCGCGATCGGGTGCGGTCGCCGTACGACCGTCCGAAGCGGGCGCTGGCCGTGGCGTATGTGCGCGGTCTGCTGCCCGACGACTCCGGCGCCGACCTCACCATCTCGGTGATGCCGGGGGTAGGGGAGGTGATAACGCTGCCGGCGCTCACCACCTCCGGCCCGTGCTCGATCCTGGTCGTCGAAGCGATCCCGGGCGGACCGATGGATCGCTTCGACAACGTGAAGACACCGGACGAGCATCTGCGACGGTGCGTGGAGATCCTCGACGACGCGTTTCCGAAGATCGCGGCCCGAGCCCGCGACATCGAGCTGACCGATGACCGCGGTGTGCTGCGTGGCCGGTTGACGCCCACGGTGCGACGGCCGGTGGCCTTCACCGCGTCCGGGCATCCGGTGCTGGGGCTGGCCGACGCGGTGGTGCTCAATGATCCCCTGACCGCGCAGGGCGCGAACAACGCTGTCCATGCAGCAGGTATCTACCTCGATGCGGTATTACGGCACGGCATGAAGGCGTTCGACACCGAGTGGATGCACGAGGTATTCGAATCCTTCTGGCGCAACTGGGGGCGGTGGTCCGTGGCGTGGACCAACCGCATGCTCACCGAGATTCCAGAGCATGTGCTGGATTTCGTGCGGATCGCCGCGGACGAGCCAGCGGTGGCCGGGTTGTTCGCAGCTGGATTCGACGACCCCAGCGCCATGCACGACTGGTGGTTCGACCGGTCCGATGCCGAGCGCATGCTCGATGCGGTCCGGTCCGAATCGAATGCGGTCGACCCGCGGGACTTGCGAAATGCCCTCGGACTGTACGCGACCGGTGTCACGGTGGTGACCGCACGCGCACCCGATGGCCGCAAGGTTGGGGTGACCGCCAATTCGTTCACCTCGGTCTCGCTGGATCCACCGCTGGTCGCCTGGTGCCCGGCCAAGAAGGCACCGAGTCTGCCCGACCTTGTCGCGGCGTCGCATTTCGCCGTGAACGTGCTCGCCGTCGACCAGCACGAGCTCTCGCGGCAGTTCGCCACGCCCGCGCCGGACAAGTTCGCCGGTGTGGCCCACCACGACGGCATCGCGGGAGTTCCATTGCTGGACAACAGCATCGCGCGCTTCCAGTGCCGGACCGTACAGCGGGTAGAAGCCGGTGATCATGTCATTTTCATCGGCGAGGTCGAGCAGTTCGACACCTGTAATGGTCAGCCGCTGGTCTTCCACTCCGGGGGTTACCGAATCGCCGCCGATCATCCCGACTTCTCTTGAACGACAACGTCGCTCGCCCACCGGTCGTCCGGACGGCAGTGGTTCCCGTCGCGTGGCCGCCACCTTGTCCTATGATGTAGGCTATCCGTGACGATCGAAATAGTGACTCTATATAATCGCTGCCGTAGTTCGTACCTGCGAGCTGGGCTCTGAACGGACGGATCGATGCAGACCGAAACCCCGACCACATCCGCGATCTTCACTGCGGCGGTAACGCTGACGCCGACAGAGCCGCAGCACTTCGATTTGGCCTTCGACGCCACTACTCAGCCATGTCCATGGCCCAAGGCTTATGGAGGCGATCTGGTGGCTCAGGCCGCGGCATCGGCGATGCGGTCCGTGACCGATGGCAAGACGCTGCATTCGATGCACAGTTACTTCCTCCGCCCTGCCGATATCGGGGCCGTGGTGCGCTACGAGGTGGAGTTGCTGCGAGATGGGCGCGGCTACAGCACCCGCCAGGTCCGGGGTTATCAGAACGGCAGGCCGGTCTACGTCTGCCTGGCAAACTTCGCTGCTGGTGAATCCGGCGGCACCTTCGCCGCGCACATCGCGACTCCCGTCCCCGATCCGGACGAGTTGCCCAGCTCTGCGCGATATCTCGCCGACCGTCACGGCGGGACCATGACCGAGGAGTCGAAAACCTACTGGTCCGAAGGCAGAAGCTTCGACATGCGCCACGTACCGGGCCCGGTATACCTGACGATTGAAGGAAAGAAGGCACCGCACCAAGCGGTGTGGGTGAAACCATTCGACCCGCTTCGTCCGGTCGACGGTCTCACCGACACCCAACGCGACCTCGCCGCCCTCGCCTACGTCTGTGACTACACCATCCTCGAACCCGTTCTGCGAGTGCTCGACCTGCCATGGGCCCGGCCCGGCCTGGTCACCGCCAGCCTCGACCACGCGATGTGGTTTCACCGCCCCGGCCGGGTCGGCGACTGGCTGCTCTACGTGCAGGAAGCGGTCGCCGCTGACGCCGGGCGCGGCGTCGGAATCGGTCGCTTCTATGACCGCGACCAGCGTCATCTGGCGACTGTCTTGCAGGAGGGAATGATTCGCGCCTCGTGACCCAGGGGACGTATGGTGCAAATATGACGACAGGGCTGGAAGTGGTGCCGAATGTGCGCGGACGAGAAGCTCGCCTCGCTCAGTTGATCATCACCATCTTCGGTCTGTGCGCGCGCGCCGAAGGCAACTGGCTGTCCACGGCGTCGGTTATCGCGCTGATGGCAGATGTGGGAGTAGATGCCCAGGCGGTCCGATCGTCCATATCACGGCTCAAGCGGCGCGGCGTACTACTGAGCGAGCAGAACGCCGGTGCGGTCGGATACTCCCTTTCGGAATCGACGCTGGAGGCGTTGGCCGAAGGCGATGTGAGAATCTTCCATCGTGCCAGGGCATCCGAGGAAGACGGTTGGATTCTGGTTGTTTTCTCGGTGCCCGAGTCGGAGCGCGAGAAGCGCCATGCGCTCCGATCGAGCCTGACCCGGCTCGGCTTCGGCACCGCAGCACCGGGAGTCTGGGTCGGCCCCGGAACGCTGGCCCGCGAGACCCGTCAGATGTTGGAGCGTCGCGAGTTGTCCGGCTATGTCGACATGTTCACCGGCCGCCACCTCGGATTCGGTGACATGCGCGCGAAGGTGCGTCAATGGTGGAATCTGCCAGAACTCACTCAGCTGTACGCAGACTTCCTGCAGCGGTATCGGCCCGTCCTCTATCAGGTAACTGCGACGAATACCGCTCCGCGGGAAGCGTTCCAGCTCTACGTGCCGATTCTGACCGAATGGCGTCGGCTACCGTACCGTGATCCCGGTCTCCCATTGTCACTACTGCCCCCCGCATGGAACGGGGAGGCCGCCGGCACCTTGTTCGACGAACTGAACGAGGCCCTCGCCACACTCGCCCAGAAGCACGCGCTGGCCGTGATTCATGGGCAGCGCGCGAAGAGGCGGGGCCCGGCGCCGAAGGAGCGCTGAGCCCCGACGCCGGTCGATCCGGATGTTGGGCTGCCGCATCACAACCGATCCCGGCCGACGCCGACTCCATGCTCGATCAGCTTTGGTCGATCGCCGCGCGTACACCGCCTGGTCGACGCAGGGAGATCCGCGGCGCGTCATCAGTCACCACGCCGGAGATGCTTTGTGCTCGGACGAATCCGGTGATGTCGTCACTGCGTTCGACGATCTGGATGGTCAGGGCGCGAACAGATTTCGCCCGGTCGACCAGCGCGCCGACGTAGGCGCCGTCGGCCCGGACGACGCTGATGGTGTCGAACAGTTCCCGCAGCTGTCCCAGGGAGCCGGGCCGGCGCCGTCGCGGTCGTGGAGTGCTCGCGCCGGTGAGCACGATCAGCAGCAGGCCAAACAGTCGACGATGACGTCACTTTTGCGGCCTGCCACTTTCTTCTCTGCGTCGAAACCGGGTGGCACTGCCGACAATTTCGGCGGCGCGGATCGACTGCGAGTCGATGACCGCCGCGGTCGGATCGGGTTCGCGTCCCCGGCGCGACGACAGCAGTCTGTCTACGGATGCCAGGTATTCAGCACTCGCTCCAGCCCATGGCGCAGGGGAGTCAGATCGTCGGGCGCACGGGTGAATCGATCGAAGATCAGGCCGTCGAGCAGTGCGACGATGATGCGGGCATCATGATCGGGGTCGTCGGAACCGGCTGCAACGGCGATTGGCCTGACCGCACGCCACATCGCGGCAGCGCCGCTGCTGACGGCAGCTCTAACCGCAGGATTTCGGGTGCCTTCCAGTAGTACCTCGTACCTTGCGATTTGGTGGATCGGGTCACTTTCGATCCATTCGACGAGAGCTTGCTGAAGCGAGTCGTAGTCCGGCTCAGGTGAGCGGCGCGCCAGTACCAGCATCAGCTCGTGCATGAGGTCCGTCAGGCGCCTCTCGTCGAGTTCGGCGAGGCGCTCGACTGCGGCTACCACCAGATCGTTACGGGTACCGAAGTAGTAAGTGACAGCCCCATGCGGCACGCCGGCGGTCTCCTGCACCGACCGGTGCGTGACCGCTGCGAGGCCCTTCGTGCCGATCACCTGTATTGCGGCATCAAGCAGGCGGGCACGGCGGTCGGTGACATCTGAACTCTGTCGCATGAGGTCAGTATCGCATCCACTCTTGACAGCCCTAGTAAGTAGGTCTACAACTGTAGCAACAACTGCTAAAAGTGTAGTAATGCAGGCTGGGTGCTAAAGGAGTACTGGTGGCGATACCACAGAGGATCTTGATTGTCGGTGGCGGGATTGCGGGATTGACGTTTGCTGCCGCTTTGAAGCGTCACGGCGCTTCTGCTGATGTGGTCGACCTCGCGCCTGAATGGCGCCCAGTCGGTTCCGGAATTGCGATCGGATTCAACGGAGTTCTGGCGTTGAACTCCATTGGACTGGGGAGTGCGGTCCAGGAGCGTGGGGTTCGGCTCAACAGCGTGACGCTCCTGGACTCGGATGGCAACCGCATGAACGGATTCCGGTTCAGCTCCGTGGCGGATGTCTATGGAGCGTCGACAACCGGGATACACCGCGGGGCTCTGCATGACGTTCTCGCCGGCTCGCTCGAGGATAGTCCGCGGCTCGGGATTACTGTGACCGCACTGAGGGAGCTCGCCAAGGGTGTGGTCGCCGAATTCAGCGACGGGACCAGCGCGGAGTATGACCTCGTCGTCGGGGCCGACGGGAGAAATTCGAAGGTCAGGAAACTGGTCTTTGGAGAGGTTGACCGCCATTATGCGGGCTACTGCGCGATTCGAGTGGTCATCCCGCGACCGCAGGGGTTCGAAGGTATGTGCGAACTCTGGGGTAGTGGTCGGAGAATGGGGATACTTCCGATTGGTGAGGATCTCCTGTATTCGTACTCTACTTTTCTTTCTGCTCGAGGTGCTGTGCGGGATCCGTCCGAGAATATGAATCTCCTGCGTGAACTGTTCAGCGATTTCAAAGGACCGGCCAGATATATCGTGGATTCGAATCCGGATGAGGATGCGATCCATTACGGCGATATCGAACAGGTAATCCTACCCAGGTGGATCTCGAGGCGAGTAGTTCTGATCGGGGACGCGGCGCACGCCATGACCCCAGACCTCGGGCAGGGCGGTTCCATGGCAATCGAGGACGCGGTCACACTGGCTCGAATTCTGGTCGACTCGACTGAAATTCCGGACGCGTTGCATCGCTTCCAGGACAGCAGGTACAAACGAGTCCGAGACATGCAGCGTAAATCTCGTCAGTATGGATGGATGGTTCACAGGCGCACTGCACCTGCGCTTGCTGTACGTCGACGTGTTGTCGAGAGGTTCGAATCGGATCGCCTCGCGCGCACCACGGTTGCCAGCTTGATAAATCCAGTGGCCTGAACACTGTTAGGAACGGCGATGATCATCGAACTTGCCGAGGATGTATACCAGATTTGCGGATATCCAAGGTACTCTATCAATTCCTATGTAATCGACGGCATTCTAGTTGATGCCGGAACCAGGTACAGCGGCCGACGCATACTACGCGATATCGCGCGTTTCGATATTCGAGCGCATGCGGTAACGCATGCACATCCCGATCACTTCGGGGCGAGTAGGCGAATTTGCGAGGAATTGGGAATCCCTTTATGGGTCGGTCATGCTGATGCTGCAGCGGTCGAGACGGTCGGGCTGATGTACGACCGATTCCCGGATCATCCTGCTCCCAGGATATTGAGCCGCTTTCAGGGCGGTCCGCCGGCGGCGGTCGACAGGCGGCTTCGTGAGGGTGATCGGGTCGGGAGTTTCGAGGTCCTCGAAGTTCCTGGACACACGGTTGGCCACTTGGCGTTCTGGCGCGAGTCGGACCGGACTCTTCTGCTCGGCGATGTGGCGAGTGGCCACCATCCGTTCACGGGAGTGCGCGGATTGCGGGAACCGTTCGATTTCTTGACGGCGGATCCTCGAGGCAATCGCAAGTCCATTGCCCGACTCGCCGGGCTCGGCCCGGATTTGGTCTGCTTCGGGCACGGACCGGTATTGCGTGACGCCGACAGGTTTGCTGATTTTGCGGCCGCCCTCCAATAGTCGGAAAGAATTATTCGCAGGGAAGGAAGTTGTGAAGGTGGATATCCAAGAAATCAACAAAGACGTGGTGGTGCGCCTCATGGAGGCGTTTTCCGTGGCAAACCACGGATTGCTCGACTCCCTTATGTCCGATGACTATTTGCAGCATAATCCGACCCCCAACGGTCGCGAGCCGGTCAAGCGCATGGCGGACATCCTCCAGACCGCATTTCCCGATGGGCGGATGGTGATCAACGATATTGTTGCTGAGGGCGATAAGGTTGTAGCCAGAATCTCGATGACAGGCACACACACCGGACCGCTCATCGGGATAGCTCCGACCGGTAAGCACGTCGAAATGACTTCGATTGATATCTGGCGGGTGGAGAACGGGATCTGTGTAGAACATTGGGACGAGATTGACCGAGTGGGTTTGCTCCGTCAGATCGGTATGAAAGCGATTCTTCGTGCACTCCTGAAGAGCAGTAGCCGTCGCCAGATACTCTCCTTCGCGCGTGAGCAAGGGATCATGCGACGTTGAAATAGAACTGGGCCGGCGAGATGATCTTCCGGCTCGACATTCCGATGCGCAGAAGGCTATTACGCTGATTCGACATATGATCAGAGATTCGCACGCGTATTCATGATTGAGAAATATGAGAGAGGTTGAACATGAATTTTCCTGGTCCCGTCCGGACGTCGAGCGGAGCGCTTCTTCCCTTTGTCGCTCTGCCTCAGACCGAGATTCTGACGGTAAATGTCAGTGGAACACCGCTGATCAGGGATGCTCTAGGCCCGGGGGTGCATTTTCAGCCGCTGCGCCTGGACGTCGAAGCCGGTGTATGGCTGGTGTTGGCGACCTTCTCGCCCGGGGCGGTGATTCCACTCCACTATCACACCGGTATTGCTGAGGTCTATACCTTGTCGGGCAAGTGGTATTATCTCGAATATCCCGAACAGCCACAAACAGCTGGCTCCTATCTTTTTGAGCCCGCAGCATCCACACATACCTTCGTCTGCCCTGAGTCGAACACCGAGGACACAGTTATTCTCGTGCGCGTCGAGGGCGCCAATGTCAATTTCTCCGAGGACGGAAGCTATCACTCGATCCTTGATGCTGCGGCGCTCCGGTATCTGACCGAGGAACTGGCCAATGCCCAGGGCTTGGGACCTGTGGACTTTATTTCTGGGGGTGCCGCCGAGAACGCCCTGAAATAGGGAGTCGGTAGTAACCTCGATTTCACGCCGGGCCTTCGGCCCGGCGTGAACGCGTTCGGATCGGAGTTTTCCGATCGTATCCGGGTTGATGGGTGTGGTTGAGCAGCTTGTTTCATCGGGCTGTCTGCTGGGTTCCACGGGCCCGGTGGTGTTCTTCTCGATGGCTGTAGGGGTGTGGACGTGGCGGGCCACGCGGGTGGGGATCGAGAACAGCTGCAGCCGTTGGGTTTTCGGTTCGCAGCGGCGTGTGTCGTGGTCGTGCGGAGCGAGGGTCTGCATCCAGGCAGTCAGGTCGAGCGCGAGTGCGACGAGTGCGTGCCAGATGCGAATGGCGTCGACGCTATGGAACGGCAGGTTCCGCAAGCCGGTGTCCTTCGCGCTGCGGATACGGTCCTCGCAACGGGCTCGCCGTCGGTGTCGTAGGCAGGGGTCCGATCGGCAGGCGACGGGTGGATGTCCATGGCTTGCACGATTTCGTCGGTGAGCCATCGCCGTGGGCCTGATTGCGAGCCTGTTCGGCGCGGCGGAGAGCATCCAGCGTCATCCTTGCCGCAGTAGTCTTTCTGGCGTTCCTACCGCAGTACCGCCACGAACCTGTGTGCCGTGATCACGCCCCGGACTTCTTCTCCCGACTGTGCATGGTGGCCAGGCGGGCGGAGGCGGCCAGCCGGACTTGCTGCACCATATGGCTTTCGGCGCCTTCGGCGTCACCGACTTCGAGCAGGGCCAGCAACCTGGCATTGGAGTCCACGGCCTGTGTGGCCACTTTCGGGTTCGACCACACTGATTGTTCGATGGGGATGGGGTGACTCTCCCAGATCCACTGCAGGTGCCGGGCGATGATGGAGCGTCCGCCGGCGCGGGCGATCTGGGCGTGGAACTGCCGGCTGGCGGCGGCCATTCGCGAGGGGTCGCCCACATCGAGCGCGGTGCGCAGTTCCCCATGGATTTCGTGTAGCCGCTGCACTTCGGCGGGGGAGATCGAGGTGGCGGCGAGCCGAGCGGCCAGGCCCTCGACCGCGGCACGCAGCAGATACAGCTCTTCCATTTCGCCCGCGGCGAGTTCGGCGACCTTGGCGCCGAAATTCGGTTCGTAGACAACCAATCCGACCGATTCCAGATTCCGCAGGGCCTCCCGCACCGGCGTAATGGAGACGCCGAGGCGTTCGGCGACCTTGTCCTGCAGGATCGGCGTGCCGGGAGGCATTGCGCCGCTGAGGATTTCCGACCGGAGCACGTCCTGAACGTAACTGGCGCGGCTGCCGGGCGGTTTGACCTTGGCGTAGGTCGGGGCGGATCCGGTGGTACCGGTTTCGGGCTGTCCCGTTCCGGTTGCGGCCGATGCGCTGCGCCGTGCCATCGAGTCGGGCCTCCTGTTTCTCGTGTCGCCGTCTGTCCTGATCGTAGTGCCTTCACGGACCCCTTGACGCCTCATCTTATAACTTATAAGTTAATGCCATGATGTGTCCTGAGTCACTGAAAGTGGTAGATGCGGCGACGCTGTTCGCCGGGCCCCTGGCGGCGACGATGCTGGCGGACTTCGGCGCCGACGTCGTCAAGATCGAACACCCGCGGCGCGGAGATCCCAGTCGCGGTCACGGAGCGAGAAAGGACGGAGTCGGGCTGGTTTGGAAACAGCTCGGCCGCAACAAACGCCCGATCGGCGTCGACCTGTCGGCGGAGCAGGGTCAGGCCATCGCGCGGGCACTGCTCGCCGACGCCGATGTGCTGATCGAGAATTTCCGTCCGGGCACCCTGGAGCGCTGGAATCTCGGGCCGGACGTGCTGCGCGAGCTGAACCCGCGGCTGGTGATCGCCCGCGTCACCGCTTTCGGGCAGTTCGGGCCGCGCTCGCACGAGCCCGGCTTCGGCACCCTCGCCGAGGCGATGAGCGGATTCGCCGCCATGACCGGCGAGCCGGACGGGCCGCCGACCCTGCCCCCGCTGGCGCTCGCGGATGGAATCGCCGGGCTGGCAACGGCTTTCGCGATCATGGTGGCGCTGGGTGAGCGTGAGCGCACCGGCCGCGGCCAGGTGGTGGACCTGGCCATTATCGAACCGATCCTGATGATGCTCGGCGCGCAGATCACCACCTACGACGCCCTCGGCGTGGTGCCGCGCCGCACCGGAAACCGGTCGGACAACAATGCGCCGCGCAATATCTACCGCACCCGGGACGGCCGCTGGCTGGCGGTATCGACCAGCGCCCAGTCCATCGCCGAGCGCGTGATGACCCTCGTCGGTCGCCCGGATCTGGTGGCACAGCCGTGGTTCGCGAGCGGCTACGGCCGCGTCCAGCACGTCGAAGAGGTCGACGGTGCGGTGGCGAGCTGGATCGCCGACCGCGATGCCGCAGAGGTCGTCCAAGCGTTCACCGAGGCGCAGGCGGCGATCTCCCCGGTGTACGACATCGCCGACATCTTCGGCGATCCTCAGTACAAGGCGCTGGAAACCATTGTGCGACTGCCGGATCCAGAACTGGGGACGGTGGCCATGCAGAATGTGCTGTTCCGGCTGTCGGAGACCCCGGGCGCAATCCGCTGGGCCGGGCGGGCACCGGGCCAGGACACCGACGACGTGCTCGGAGCCCTCGGCTTCGCTGCCGAGCAGATCGAGGCCTGGCGGGAAGCCGGAGTCGTCGCATGAGATACCCGGGTACCTGGCTCTATGTCCCTGGCGATCGGCCCGACCGGATGAGCAAGGCCATGGTCTCCGGCGCGGAGGTCGTGGTGCTCGACCTACAGGACGCCGTCGCAATGTCGCGCAAACAGCAGGCTCGTGCCACGGTGGCCGAGTTCCTGGCGACAGCAGATCCGGCACCGCGGGCGCCGCGGATCCAGGTGCGGGTCAACAATGTTCACACCGAGACCGGGCGGCGTGATCTCGACGCCGTCGCCGGGCTGCCCGCGCTCGCCGGCATTCGCCTCCCGAGGGTGGAAGCACCGGCCGATATCGAATCGGCCCTCCGTGTCATCGGCACGGGTGGGGCGGGAGCCGGTTTCCACTGCCTGATCGAGACGGCGGCCGGTGTCGAGAACGCCTATCGCATCGCCGCCATCCCGGGCGTCGCCGCGATTTCGCTGGGGGAGGGCGATTTGCGGGCCGAACTGCGCGTTCTCGACGAGCAGGCGTTGGAATGGGCGCGCAGCCGCGTTGTGGTGGCGGCGGCCGCGGCTCAGCTGCCACCGCCGGCGATGGCCGTGTTCGGAAACATCAAAGACGCTGCGGGGCTGCGGGAGTCGTGTGAGCGGGGACGCCGACTGGGTATGTGCGGCCGCGCCGCGATCCACCCCGCCCAGTTGCCGATTATCGCGGAGGCGTTCGCGCCGACGGCTGCCGAGGTCGAGCAGGCCCGGCGCATTGTCACCGAGGCGGATGCCCATGCGGGCGGATTCGCCTTGGAGGACGGCACATTCGTCGATCACCCGGTCGTGTCCGCGGCCCGGCTGACGCTCGAATGGGCCGAAAGGTATCAACCCTCCTGTGCACGAGGACGTGACCATGAGTGATCACCCCATGTCGGATCGGTCTCCGGCCTTGATCGAATTCTCCGACGTTGCAATGACATTCCGCGATGCCACACGCTCCTTCCGCGCGATCGACGGGCTGTCGCTGTCGATTCCGCGTGGCCAGTTCTGCTGTGTCGTCGGCCCCAGCGGATGCGGCAAGTCCACGCTGCTCAATATGGTGGCTGGTCTGTTGGAGCCGACCCGCGGTGAGGTTCGCTACGACGGAAGAACCGTGACAGGAGCCAATACTCGCGTCGGCTATGTCACCCAGAAGGACAATTTGCTGCCGTGGCGAACGGTGCGCGCGAATGTGCGGTTGCCCCTGGAAGTGCGTGGCGTAGGCAAGGCCGAGACCGACCGCCGCACCGACGAGGTGCTCGACCTGGTCGGGCTGGCCGGGTTCGGTGACGCGTATCCGCGCCAGCTGTCCGGCGGTATGCGCAAACGCGTCACCCTCGCCCGCACGTTGGTGTACGAGCCGGAAGTCATTCTCGCCGACGAACCCTTCGGAGCCCTCGACAGCCAGTTGCGCACGGTGCTGCAGGGCGAACTGCTCGATCTGCGTTCGCGCACCGATGCCACCGTGCTGTTCATCACCCATGACCTGGGTGAGGCGATCGCGCTGGGCGACCGGGTGCTGGTGATGAGCGCCCGACCCAGTCGTGTCCTGCTGGACGAACCCGTTGAGCTGCCCCAGCCTCGCGACGTGTTCTCCGCGCGCTTCGCGCCGGAATACGCGCGCCTGCACGAAACCCTCTGGGCGGCATTGAGCCCCGAGGTCGAGTCGGGAGTGTCGGCATGAGCACCGCCGCAGCTGTCCCCACTTCCGCGATGGGCGGGCGGGCTCCCGCGATCGATGCGGACTTCGACGCTCGTTATCGCCGGAAACAACGCACGTACCGGCTGGTGGTCTTCGTGATCCGGATCCTGATCGTCCTCGCGCTGCTGGGCGCATGGCAGGGACTGTCGGGACCGGTCATCGATTCGTTCTGGGTGTCCTCGCCACGGGCGATCGGGGAGCGGCTGCTCGAGTGGACCCGCGATGGCACCCTGGCCTCGAATGCGCGAGCGACCCTGCTGGCCATGGGCATCGGCCTGGCGCTCGGATCGACCGCCGGAATCGCCGCCGGATTCCTGTTGGGCCGCATCCGATTCCTCGGCGATGTGCTCAATCCGTTCATTATCGCCCTCAACAGCCTGCCCAAACTCGCGCTGGCGCCGCTGTTCATCCTGTGGTTCGGCATCGGCCTGCAGGCCAAGGTCGTGATGACCGCGCTGGTGTGCTTCTTTCTCGTCTTCTACAACACCTTCGCCGGTGCTCGGCACGCCGATTCCGAACTGCTCGGAGTCGTCACGGTGCTCGGCGCGAACGGCCGGCAGCGGCTTACGAAAGTGATTCTGCCGCACACGATGTCGTGGATCCTGACCGGAATGCGGCTGGCCGTGCCGTATTCGCTGCTCGGTGCGGTGGTCTCCGAGATCACTGCGTCCAACGAGGGATTGGGCCACCTGCTCAAGACCTCCGCCAACACCTTCGACACCGCGGGCACGTTCGCCGCCATCGCTGTGCTCGTGGTGGTCGCACTACTGCTCAATATCGCGGTGACCCGCGCCGAGAGCCTGAGCTCCCGGTGGAAATGAGAGAGATCGCCATGTCAACCAGAACCCGGCTCGCGGCAGTCGTCGCCGCACTCGCCCTCATCGGGTCCGCCGTCGTCGGCTGCGCCGGGGGCGGGACGAGGGTCACCGACTGTTCGGGGCAGACGGTGAGGATCGGCCAGTCCACGGTCGGCAATCTGCAATACGCGGCACTGTATGTCGCGCAGGACAAGGGTTACTTCGGCGAGGGCGGGCTGAAGGTCGAAACACTGGAGATGGGTGGGGGTTCGGAAGCGATCCAGGCCCTGGCGGGCGGAAGCGTGGACGTCGCGCTGACGACCTTCGCCGCGATCCTCAGCGCGGCCGAACGCGGCGCGCCGTTGGTGGCCTTCGCCGCCACCGCTGATCGCAACACCGCCGACGTCGGCGTGAAGAACCGCTTCGCGCCGCCCGACGCCGCGGATCTCGACACCGCCGTGCGCGCGCTGCGCGGGCACCGGGTGGCTGTCACCTCGGCCGGCTCGGGAGCCGACCAAACGCTGCGGTATCTGCTCCGGCATGCGGGGATGAATCCCGACTCCGGTGTGAACATTGTCGCCGCGGGCGGTGCTGCCGAAACCGTCGCCGCCTTCGCCAACGGCTCGGTCGATGCCTACATCATCGGGCCGCCGGCCTCGCTGGTGGCCGCCGAGCGCGGGGACGGGCGCGTCATGCTGCGCCTGGCCTCGGGCATCGCCCCCGACCTGGACAATCTGCTCTACGGCGTCGCGGCCACCAGCAACGCCACCATGAACCGGAAGGAAGCGGTGATGCGCTGCTTCGCTGTCGCACTGAACAAGGCCGACGCCTTCATCCACGGCCAGCCGGATCAGGCCGCCGCCCTGCTGCGATCCCGCTTTCCCGAAATGACCGGCCCACAGTTCGCGCAGAGCTGGGACCCGATCGTCAAGGCCACGCCGGCCACCGCGGCCATCAACCCCGGCGAAGCCGCCAAGGCGGCCCAATTCGTGAGCACCGTTCTGAACAAACCCCGCATCGACGCGACCAAGGCCTACGACGACCGATTCTCCGAGGACCTGAAATGACCAACCACACAGCCGATTCCGCCGCAGCACTGCGGACCGTCACGGGTGCGCTCGCCGGTCTGCGCACCATCGAACTGGGACAGCCGCTCGAGAACGGCATGCCCTGCTCACCTAGTCACCCGGGCTTCCGGATGGCCCTGCTGCGCAGGCACGGCGACCGGGTGAACGCCCAAGGCGGGTCGGGCGCGAACGAACTCATCGTCACCGGCGGCCACGTCGGCACCCACCTGGACGCGCTGTGTCACGCCGCCATCGACGGCCGCATGTACGGCGACGTGGACGCTCACGCGGCAAGCGTCGGTGGTTCGTTCACCGTGCACGGCGTGGACACGGTAGCGCCGTTCCTGTGCCGCGGTGTGCTCGCCGACATCCCGAAACTGCTCGCCGTGCCGCGGCTCGAACCCGGATTCGGTATCACCGCCGAGCATTTGCGCGCGGCGTTCGGTGACACCGTTCCGGGCGTCGGCGACGTCGCGCTCATCCGCACCGGCTGGCCGCAGCTCTATCACGACCCCGCCGCGTACATCGGTCACGAGACCGGCGTCCCCGGAATCACGGCCGAGGCCGCGGAATATCTTGCCGACACCGGGATCCGGGCCGTCTGCAGCGACACCATCGCCACCGATCAGATCCTGCCCGGCATCGGTCACGCGGCGCTGCCCGCACATGGCGTACTGCTGGTAGAGCGCGGCGTGCACATCATGGAGGTGCTGACATTCGAGGGACTCGCAGCCACCGGTGTACAAGAAGTGCTGTATTTGGCTGTGCCGCTGAGGATTACCGGTGCCACCGGGTCGCCGATCCGGCCGCTCGCGCTGATCCCGGGGGAGGTCGGCGATGCTTCGTGAACTGTCCCGGGCGGTGGCTGATTGGGCGCACACGGCCTACTCGAAGTCCGCAGTGCCCGAGGCGGCCCTCGCGACGGCGGGTGAGCACTTGATCGACACGGTTGCCGTCGCGATCGCCGGAATCGGCGAGGCCCCCGTCGATTCCATCCGGCGCGCCACCCGTACTCGCGGTGACACCGGCCGGTTCGCCTTGGTGCTGGGCACGGCCGCACACGCGCTGGACTACGACAACGCCCAGACACCGTCGCTGGTGCACCCCGGCTGTGTGATCGTGCCGACTGCCATCGCCATCGCGCACGAAGGACTGGGCCGCGGCGCTAACGATCTGCTGAG
The DNA here is from genome assembly GCF_053601595.1 of Nocardia sp. NPDC004711. NCBI lineage: Bacteria > Bacillati > Actinomycetota > Actinomycetes > Mycobacteriales > Nocardiaceae > Nocardia > Nocardia sp. NPDC004711. The sequence goes on from NZ_JBSGCB010000029.1 coordinate 54,893, forward strand.
GGCGATCGCGATAGGGGAGGAGATCAGTCTATGGCTCGGCGAAATCGCTGTCACCGATGGCAATTCCATCCTCTTCGAGCGAGGTTTCCATCCTACGGCGGTCTGCACGCCAATCGGTGCAGCCGTGACCGCGGGCCTACTGCGCGGCCTTGCCCCGGAGCAGCTCGCCCACGCTATCGGGACCGCCGCCTCGCTGTCCGGCGGGATCCTCGAAGGCAACCGCACCGGCGGCCAGACCAAACCGATGCACGCGGGATTCGCCTCCGCCGCAGGCGTTCTGGCGGCCGAGCTGGCCGCCGCGGGCGCCACTGCGCCGCCGACCGCGCTGGAAGGACGATTCGGATTCCTGCAGGCATTCCTCGGCGTCGATCCGGCCGAGGTCCGGTGGCCGTCGGAGACCGCCGGCGGGTGGCGGATCGAGTCGGTAACGACGAAACCGTATCCTACCAACGGGTTCACCCATTCCTCGATCGACGCCGCACTACTACTACGAGCTCAGGGATTCCGCCTCGAACCCGGGGCCGCGCTGCGAATCGGGGTGGCGGAACCGGTGCTGCGGACCGTCGCCTTCCCCGAGGCCATGAAATACGCGCCGCCCACGGCGTACGCCGCCCGCTTCTCCGGTCCGGTGGTCGTCGCAATGGCCTTGCTCGGCGGATCCGGACTCGGCGTCGGACTCGCGGACTTCGATGGTGAGAACGCCATAGACGAAAGCATTCTCGCTGCCGCCCGCCGAGTGCGGTTCGAAGCCGACCCCGAGGCCACCGCCGCATTCCCCGATCGCGTCGTTGCCTATGCAGTCGGCATCGACAGCGATGGCGGCCAATACCGCGTCGAAATCGACACCGGGCGCGGTAGCCCTGGCAACCCGCTGTCACAGCGCGAACTGCGCACAAAGTTCGACGATTGCGTCGTGCCGCGATTGGGCATGGCCACCGCCGCCTTGTGGGAGACCCTGCGGGCGAGCATCAACGGCGACGACACGGCCAGCGCTTCCGTGATCTCCACCCTCGCCGAACATTTCGGCTGAGCGCCACCACCTAATTCGACCGGCCGCCCCGCCGCACCCGTCCGGGTGGTGGCGTGACGAGGCGTGCCCGGAACTCGACCGATCCGGTTCGAGAAGAAGAAAAGGAAACATCCGATGAGGAAGACTGCAGCGGCATCAATGCTGCTCGTCGCGACCGTAGGACTCGGTGCGGGGCAGGCGACCGCCACCCCACCGCCCAACCCGGCCACCGTCGACTACACCGCTACCACCACCGAACACTCCATCGTCATCAACATCGACGCGGGATCGATGGTCGTCGAGAACGGCGAATTCACGATACGAGCGGGTGACGGTACAGTGCTGGCCGGAACCGAATTGTCCTTCCGCATAGACGATTTCGTCTTTCCCATCGACGCTCGGACAGCGAATCACACCGCCACGCTCACCCCGCTGTTCGATCCGCAACACGCCACCTACAGCCCCGTGGCCCTACCGTTCGAGGACCAGGCGCCCTGGAAGAACTCCTACGACCGCGAACAGGCCGCCTGGAGCCGGATGGCCACCACCATCACCATGGGTGCGACCGTCGGCACGCTGGCCGGGGGCCTCGGCGGTGCGGCGGTGGGTTGCTTCGTCGGCGGCATCGCCGGCGCGACAGTCGCCTCGGCCGCCCTTGTCGGGCTGTTCGGCGGATTCCTCCCGGCCGCAGCGATCGGCTGCTCGGGCGGAATCGTGGCCCTCGGCGCGCTCGGCACGATCGCGGGCCAGCTGCTGGTCACCGCCCCGGTGGTGATCATGGCAGCCGTCCAGTACTTCACCACGATCAGCCAGCCGCTGGCGCCCACCACCAAGTGAGAATTGGCCCCGGGCCGGGCCGCGACCTTGGGCGGCATGCCGTAGACGCGTTGGGTGCGTTCACCTTCGAAGGTGTTGAGACCGGTGTTCGAGCAGCGGGGTGACCGCGGCCCGGATCCGATCGAGATCCGGTGGGGGAATCAGATTTTCGAGGATGACGTGGCCGTTGCGGTCGAGCACGGCCAGATCTGGACGGGGACAACGACGTCCACGACGGCGTGGCAGCGCGGGTGTCTACAACTCCACGGTGGCTACGGCTACATCAACAGACATCCGGCTGCCTGCCTGCCTCTACACCGCCAAGTCTCGCGCCCCGTCGGGGCGGTTCAGTCGTTAGCAGGAGGTCAATGATTCTGTTGTTCGGCGTCTGTTGCGATCCAGGCTGCGATCTGCGCGCGGGAGGTGAATCCGAGTTTGGTCAGGATGTGTTCCACGTGCCCCTGTGCGGTGCGTTGGGAGATCACCAGTTTGGCGGCGATCTGCTTGTTTGTGAAGCCTTCGGCGATGAGGTCTGCAACCTGCCGCTCACGCTTGGTCAACTCCGCAAAAGCACCCGACGTGAGTTCCGTGTCGGTGGGCTGCTCGCCGAGGGCGTAGGCCACGGCTGCATCCATTCCCATCGCTCGGCCGTGCTGGAAGGCCGATTCGAATCCGCGTGCTCCGAGGGCCGATTGCATCAGCCGGACACATTCGTCGTGATGCTGCCGCATTGTCGGGACGATGCTCGAAATGACCCCCGACGACCGGTCCAATTCGTGCGCGGCTCCGATGAGCACGGCCGCACGTTCGGCGTCGCCGCCGGCGCAGGCCGTCCAGGCCAGGGACTCGAGACTCACCGCGGCCATAACCGGGCTGCGCATTCGCCGGTTGACGCGCAGTGCACTCGCGAGCAGCTCAGTTGCCCGAGACCGCTCACCTTGCTGCCAGACGGCAACACCCGTGCCCCACAACGCCATCGACTGGTACAACAATTCGCCGCACGCTTGGGTGATGGAAAGCACTCGTCGGTGATACTCAATCGCCCGTTGTGCGTCCCCCGTGAGTTCGTGCGCCCAACCGAGCAGGGTCAGAGCAGCAAGATAGACGTATCCTCGCGGATTCGGGCTGAGCACTTCGACAGCGCGTTCGAGAGACGAAGTTGCGCGGGCAAGCTCACCGCGGTAGAGCGCTACGGCGCCGTCGGCTTGGGCGATCAGCGCTTGGGTCATCGGAGTGGGGTCCTGTTCGGCAAGCACGAGTCCCTGTTCCAACAGGGTCGTCGCCGTTGGCAAATCGCCCTGCATTACCGCCAGGCAGCAGCCTGCATAGAGCGCCTTGACACGGTCGGGTACAGCTTGCCGGGCAGGGTGGTTCAGGACTCGCTCGATCCAGTGCCGAGCTTCGCCGTATAGACCTGGGAAAATCGAGAACACGGATAGTGCGGCGGCGGTCTGTAGCCCGGCTTCCGCCGCTTCCTCGGAATTCTCCGCCAGGCAGTGTTCGAGCGCGTCGCGTAGATTCGGTAGCTCGCGGTCGAGTCTGGCGAACCAGTACGGCTGCCGGTCGCTGATCCACCCCGCCTCCGCGTCCAGCGCCAGCCGCTGATACCAGTCGCGGTGCTTTCTACGCAGCAGCTGATCCTCACCGGACTCGCGTAACTTTTGCCGACCGAAATCCTGGACCGTCTCGAGCATTCGGAATCGCACCACGCCGTGAGATTCGTCTCGGGTCACGATCGACTTGTCCACGAGTGCGGAGAGCACATCGAGAGGGCTGTCCGGTGCCAGGTCGGTGCCGCAGATTTGTTCAGCGGCATCGAGTTCGAAGCCTCCGGTGAATACTGATAGTCGCGCCCACAGCCGTTGTTCGGCCGGGGTGCACAGTTGGTAGCTCCAGTCGATGGACCATCGCAGGGTCTGTTGGCGTGTGGGTGCGGTGCGACTGCCGCGTGTCAGTAGGGCGTAGCGGTCGTCCAGGCGTTGCAGGATCTGTTCGGGGGACATTGTCCGCATCCGGGCTGCGGCGAGCTCGATCGCCAGTGGCAGTCCATCCAGCCGGGTGCAGATGCGGGCGATGGTGTCCTTGTTGTCGTCGGTGAGTTCGAAACTTGGCACGACTGCGGTCGCGCGGTCGGCGAACAAGGTGACCGCGTCGTAGCGGGGCAGTCCGCGCAGCGGCGTTTCCTGGTTCGGGTTCGGCACGGTCAGCGGCGGCACCCGCAGTACCGACTCTCCGGCGATATCGAGCGGTTCGCGGCTTGTGGTCAGGATTCGCAGATGTGGACAGGCCTGTAGCCAGGTTTCGACCGACTCGGCCACGGCCGCGACCAATTGTTCGCAGTTGTCCAGGACCAGCAGCGACTTGCGTGTGGACAGGAAGTCGACCACAACCTGCGGCAGCGGTCGTGCTGAATCGTCGCGCAGTCCGAGGGTGGCTGCAATCACGCCGACGAGCAGTGAGGGGTCGGAGATGTCGGCCAGTTCGACCAGCCATATCCCATCGGCGAACTCCCGATGCGCGGTCGACGCGGCTCGCAGCGCCAGCCGGGTTTTGCCGATCCCGCCGATCCCGGTCAACGTCACCAGCCTGGCCGTGGACAGCAGATTCTTTACCTCCGCCAGCTCGGCGCGGCGGTCGACGAAACTGGTCAACTCCAGTGGCAGCAGGCCCGCGAGGCCCGCGGTGCGACGACCCACCTCTGCCGTCTGCGGACGCCACCCCGGGGTGGCGGGTTTACGGTCCGGGTGCTCGCGGTCGGGTTCGTGTAGTGCCATCTCATCGACGGCGAATCCATGGTTGCGCTGTGCTTGCCGGAGTGCTTCCCCCAGCGCGGTCGACGAGGGCCGCTGGCGCGGGTCACGGTTCATCGCCGCCGATACGATCGTGGAAATGTCGGCAGCGATGCCGTGCTCACGCAGGTCCGGCACCGGCTGGGTGGTGATCCGCAGGAACTGAGTGACCACGTTCTCCCCGCTGCGACGTTCGAACGCCGCATGCCCGGTCAACGCGCAGAATAACGTGGCCCCCAGCCCGTACACGTCCGCAGCCGGTGTGGGGGCCTCGCCTTCCAGCACCTCCGGGGCGGTGAACGCCGGGGATCCGGTCAGGGTGCCCGAGGTGGTCTGGAATCCGCCGGTGATCCGCGCGATTCCGAAGTCCGTCAGCGCGGGCTCGCCGTAATCGGTGAGGAGGACGTTGCCTGGTTTCACGTCTCGATGCAGGATGTCCAGGCGGTGCACGGTCTCCAGCGCCCCGGCGATCTTCACCCCGATCCACAACACGGTCTCCACCGGCAGCGGACCCTGCCCGCGGATCCGTGCGTCCAGGGAGCCGACCGGGTGATACGGCATCACCAGGTAGGGCCGTCCGCTCGCGGTGGTGCCCGTCTGCAATATCGTGACGATATTCGGATGACCCGTCAGCCGACCCATAGCCCGCTGCTCCCGGAAGAAACGTACCCGGCTGGTGGTGTCCAGCTCGGCGGTCAACACTTTCACCGCCACCGTCCGGTCCAGCTCCGTCTGGGTACAGCGATAGACCACACCGAAACCGCCCCGCCCGATCTCCTCGGCATCCTCGAACCCGGCCGCGGCCAATTCCTCTGCGACCGGCACTGATACTTCACGGGCTGTGCGGAACGGATCTCGCTCGTTCATCGGCTGCCCATATCCGCCGGGGTACCCGGCACCTACCAAAATGCGTTAACTCTTTGTTAACGGACAGCGTATCCCCACCGAAGACCGGCGACCAGAAGTGCAGGACAAGCGGTAAAGCGGTAGAACCGATCCCGGTGCTGGGTAGTTACAGGACGGGGTTGTCGCCGCCGGGGCTTCATCCCGGCAGTACGGTGCGCAGCAGTTCGCAAGGGGTTGGTTGCGTTCGAGGGTGACGATAGCGGTGATCTCGGTCTGGACGGTCCGCAGGTACGCCTCCATGTCGGGGCAGGTGGTGGTCAAGCGGCTGCCGTCGATGTCGAGGCAGGGCAACAGCATTGCGATGGTGGCGGTGCCGAACCCGGCCGATGAGCAGGGTGCGGATCTTGTGGACTTGGTCGACGTCGGACGGGGCGTAGGTGCAGTAGCCGCCGGGAGTGCGGTGGGCGACAGGCTTCGGAAACCTCGACACGCGCGCGGCGATATCACCGCCTATATCGAGTTGCACTGTAACCAGATCCGGCTCCACTCCGCGATTGACTACCACAATGACGTTTCGCTCTATGCAGGAATCTGGACGAGTCCGCCGATCGGCTCACGCGTGAGCCCTGAGCTGTGCTCCATCGCGATCTCGGCAGCATTCTCCACCTGTTCGGTTGTGCCGCCCAGGATCTCGGCGAGGGCCGGGTCGCGATCCGGGTCCTCAGCACAGAGGCGTTCGTACCAGTCCTTCGCTCGGCGACGAACGTGAAGACTTCCTGTCAAGTAGCCGGCGCGCGCGATGCCTCGTTCCCGGCAGGCGACCATGATGTCGCGAATGTGCAGAAGCTGTTCCCGCACTTGGTGTTTGCGTCGGCCGGCGCACTCGTGTGCGAGCATCACGTCGCTGATCGTGATCCCGAAGTGCGAGGTCAGATCGAGCAACTCGCGGCCTGATCCGAAAGAGAACTCGTTGGCCGGGGGCTCCGACTGAGCCTGCGTGTCGTCGCAGGTGACGACGAAGCCGCCGCCGATCGAGTAGTAGGTCCCCGTGTGGAGTACACGGTCGCGTCGGCCGACCGCGGTCAACGCCAGGGCATCAGGGTGAAAGTCGCGGAATGTTCTGGGAAGCAGGGCCATCTCGTCCTCGGCGAGGCGGGCATCATGCCGTGCCCCGCGCCGGTGGCCGCCAGCGACCCTACAGGTTCACGCGGACACCGGCGACGTGCGGGAGCAGATCGGTCTCGTCGCGCGGCTTTCTTTTTCTCGGCGACGAACGGCTACTGGCCGCGGCTGAACGGGTCGATGGGCGTGCGGACGCCGACCGCGGCCTCCAGCGCCTCGGCCGCGGCCAGCGCCCGGTCCTCGCGGAAGGCCGCGGCCATGAGCTGGACCCCGACCGGCATGCCGTCGGCGAATCCGCCGGTGGTCGCGACGGCGGGCAGCCCGAGGGCATTGGCGGGCATGACCGGCCGCAGCAGTTCCAGGGTGGCCGAGGAATGGTCCGCATCGACGACGTCCCAGCCGTGTTCGAAGGCGGGCCGGGCCCAGATCGGCGACAGGATCAGTGGGTGGTCGAGGAAGAACTCCGACCACAGGCGTTGCAGGCGCTGCCGCTGGATCAACACCCCGATATAGCCGTCCCGGTCCAGGGCCGGGATCTCGTCGAAGGCGGCCAGCACGAAATCCTTTCCCTGCTGGCCCAGGATCTGCGCGAGCCCGGGCCACATGATCCGTACATCGGTCATGAGGAAGCGGCGCCACAGGTCGAGCACCGCCTCGTACTCCGGCGGGGTGACCTCCTCGACCTCGTAGCCCGCGGCGGCCAGGTGCGCGCCCGCCTGCCGGACCGCGTCGGCGATTCCGGAATCGGTACTGCCGCCGGGTGGTTCGGCGATGAGGGCCACCCGCACGCGCTGCGCGGCATCGGGGTGGTGCAGCGGTGCGGGGACGCTGATCGGGTCGCGGGGATGCGCGCCGGACAGAATCCCGTAGCCGAGGCGGACGTCGGCGACGGTCCGGGCCATCGGCCCCGCCACCCCCATGAGCTGGATCGACGGCGGCAGATCCTGTGGCTCGAGATCGGTGGCCTGCGGGATGCGGCCGGTGGTGGGCTTCAGCGACGAGATGCCGCAGCAGTGCGCGGGATTGCGCAGTGAGCCGCCGAGATCATTGCCGACCCCCAGCGGAGACATGCCCGAGGCCAGTGCCGCCGCCTCGCCGCCGGAGGATCCACCCGCGGTGCGCCCGCGCCGCCACGGATTCTCGGTGATGCCGCGCAGCGAGCTCTCGGTCGCGATCCGCAATCCCGAGTCGGGCATGTTCGTGCGCCCGAGGACGATTGCCCCGGCCGCGCGCAGTCGCTCGACCACGGGGGCGTCCTGGGCCGCGATCGCGCCTGCGAGCGCGGCCATGCCCTGGGTGGTGGCGGTGCCTGCGACGTCGATGTTCTCCTTGATGGTGACCGGAACCCCGTGCAGCGGACCGAGTTCCGCGCCCTCGGCGACCGCCCGATCGGCCCGGCGGGCGCCGTCGCGGGCCTCCTCGGTGAGGACGACGGTCACGGCGTTGAGTTCCGGGTTGACCTCCTCGATGCGCGCCAGGTGCGCCTCGACCACCTCGCTCGCGGATACCGCGCGCTCCCGGATCAGCGCCGCGAGCTCGCCCGCCCCCTTGCGCCACAATTGCTCACCCATGCCGGAATCTCCTCTGCACTCTGGTCCGAACACCGAATCGCTGCTCGTTGCGAGTCATCCTGACCGTCGTGGCGCGGCCCGACCATCGGTCGATTCACCGATTTCTCGGGCCGCCCATGTTTGCCCTCGGATCGCTCGCGGGACTGCTAGCCTCGGGTCAGCTCAGCGGATTCACGGAAAGCGCACGCCCACGAAAGTTCACGACCACCTCGCCCCCGGAGGGGCGGAAGCGGCTGCCGCACAGGCGGATTCGCCGCCGCCGGACCTCGATCCCGAGATCGGCGAACAGGCCGAGCAATTGCTGGACACCCTGCGCGGATTCACCGCCGCCCAGGCGGTGGCGGTCATCGTGTTCGATCCGCTGGACGCGGCCGGCCGCCATCACGTGCTGGCCAGCCACGGCTACTCCGCCGCGCTCCTGCGGCACGCCACCACGGGTTTCGGCGCCGATACCGTGACCTATCAGCTGGTCACCACGGTGCCGCACGCCGTGCGGTGGCGCGATTTCCGCGATGACTGGCACATCGACGTGACCGATACCGTCACCGGCAGGCTGCTGATCCCGGCGGGCTTCCGGGAGGGCGCGTCGGCCGCGCTGCAGGTGCGCGGCGGTCGCTACGTCGGGTCGGTCCATGTCAGCTGGACCCGGGCCGACGCCGCCACCGACCGGCGGCGCGAGGCCATCGACCGGCTGCTGCCGGTTTTCGCCAATGCTTGCGACCTCATGAAGGAACCGAATCTGCTGGCCCGCCGGCTTGATCCATCGACCCATGCGCGGGTGCGCACAGCCGCGGGCGGCGTCGATCTCGATCAGCGCGAGCCAGGCCCGCACCTGTGCGACGGTGCCGTGCTGTGGAACCTGCTGGCACGGGCCCCGAAGGCCGGGCGATTCCTGTGGCTCGACGCCGAAAGAGCCTGCCACCGTGTCGAACTCATTCCGGGTCCGCGTGGCGAGGTGCTGGTCACCGAGCGTCGCATCGCCCGCCCGCACGGGCTGACCATCCGTGAACTGCACACCCTGCACCTGGTCACCCTCGGCGACACCAATGCGGGGATCGCGGCCCGGCTGGTGGTCAGCCCCAAGACCGTCGCGACCCATATCGAACATCTCCTCGCCAAGCTGCACTGCGGTTCCCGTGCCGAGCTCGCCGCCCTCGCTGTCCGTGAGGGACTGCAGTTGCTCGCACCGCCCGGCCGTTGACCGACTGCCGGGCGCGTGTCAGACCTTCAGTCCGTTGCGGGTGACGTAGACGATGTGGAAGATGATCAGCCCGGCGAGGGCGACGAGCCATTGCAGCGTGGTGGCCAGCGGCTGCGCCCGGGTGCGCCTGAATCTCAGTTGAGCCGTGCCCGCCCCGGGTCCCAGCTGGTTTGACCGTACAGTAAACGATCGAGATGCAACCGAACGTACGAGATGTGATAGCTGCAGCTCGTCGAGATGCAAAGCAGAGGCGAACATGGGCGAGGGCCAGTTCCATGACACTGACATCTCGACCCGCACTCTTGTGGAGAGCCTGATTCGAGAGGACGCGACAATCGATGCTGATGAACTCTACGATGTCGCCAATGCGCTCAGTATGAGCGATCAACAGGTCCGGCACTGCATCAAACGGCTCGTTGCGGAGGGCAGGTTCATCCAGGAGGGTCGCGGCCGCAAAGCCGTACTGCGCGCGACAGATCTGACCCGCAACAGTCTCGAACCCGATCTCGACTTTGTGCGCTACATGTATGCCCAGGATCGTGGCGAGGCTTCATGGGACGGGCGCTGGCATCTGGCCGCGTTCGGTGTTCCTGAATCCGCGCGGCATGCGCGCGATTCCATGCGCGATTCCATCCTGCGGCTCGGCGGCGCGCCGATTCAGGGTGGCCTATACGTTTCGGCGAACCCTTGGGAGGAACGAATCCGTTCCGCCGCAACAAAACTGGGTGTCACTGACCACATCACCACCCTCACCAGCACCGACCTGGCCATCGGTCGCCATGTCGCCCCACGTGACATTGCCGAGCAGCTGTGGCCGCTCGACCGCATCGCAGACGGTCATCGGCGGCTGCTCGTGGCCGCCGAACAATACCTGCAGGAACTGCGAGGCTCCTCGCGTGTTCGACATCTGACGATCGCCGTTGCCCTGGCCGCGGAATTCACGAACGCTATGGAGCCTGATCCGCTGCTGCCGCCTCAGCTGCTTCCCCAGCCGTGGGTCGGCACAGCTGCGCGCGCGGCGGTGGCCGCCTGCTGGGCGCAAGTGCTCAAATCAGATCCCGCGCAACCTGTTCGATTGTTCCGCTGGTACTCGAGTGTGATCAGCGGGGCCGCCGACCCCGCTCACACGTCGTAGTTTCGGTTCCCGCCGTTGGTGCCACACACCTCGGCGCGCCACATTCGCTGCAGCGACGCCGCGGTCAGCACTGTGGTCAGCAAGGTGAGGGTGAACCAGAACCATAGCCACGACGGGGGCAGCGGTACCAGGACACAGATCGCGGCCGCGTACATGATGGTCGCTATCCGGAGCCGTCGCTCGTCCAGGATGAACTGGCGTAGCTGCTGTTCATCGGAGAGCACGGCCCGGTGGTAGCGCAACCCCACACCGGCGGCGACGACCCGATGCCACAAGCGCAGGTTCGCGCCGAGCGCTGCCAGCAGGAATGACAAGCCGACCAGTTGTGCCCACATCGCCGACTCTCCGGCCGACGGGTAGGACTGCGGCAGTGTCGCCACCCCCACAAGCAACCCGACCGCCGACTCGACGAGGACGAGACGCCGCGCGGGGCGCAGTTGATGTAGTCCGCGCAGGTATGAGCGCACAGGGCCCTTGTTCTCCATCGACAACCTCGTGATTCAGATCGAAGCAAGCTCGGCAGTGCCGGTGATGTGATGGAGTACCCGGCGAGCAGCAGCGGGTGCCAAGGTGATTCCAGCATGCATACAGGCGACGAGCACCTGAGGTGCGGTGCGCAGGGCGCCCAGGTAAGGTCGCCCGGCCGTCGGCATCGGCCTGTAGCCGACGCGAAAGTCCAGCAGGTGCAGGGGATTTCGCAGGCTGAAATCGCGGCGGATGGCGTCGAGTGCGCGGTGCACGCGAATTACGGGGCGATGCGGGCCTTCGGATGTCACGTAGTCCGCCGCACCCAGATACGTTCCTCGATGCCAGGGCCTGATCTCGTAGTCCGGGCCTGACAGGACTCGCCGTGACAGTGGCGCGGTGGCCCGGAAGGTGTATCGGATCGCCGGTGAGGACTCGACCTCGAGCACGGTGCCCACCTGTGCTGCCAGACGTGGGGCACCAAGCTCGTTCGCCAACACCACGTATCGCGCGTTGAAGACGCCGGCATCGGAGAAGACCTGTGCCCCACCGTCGATCCCGACCGCAATCTCGGAGACGGACGCCTCCACTACCCGGACCCCATGGTCTCGGACAGCGGCCAGAAGGGTTCGTCGCATTCGCCCTGGCGCAACGGCACCTTCCTGCGGCGCGTACGCCGCAATTTCCGGTCGGCGACGCAAGGAGGGTTCCAAACGTCTGAAGTCTTCGGCATCGACGGCTTCGGTCGGCAAACCCAGCCCCTGTTGCCTTCTCAAATACGATTCGGTGTGTTCCGGTGCCTGAAACCAGGTCAGCGACCCGACCCATGAGATCGATAGAGCACCTCCGAGATCCGCGTCCAGAGCGCGGAAGTCAGCGATCGCGTCGCGGTGCAGTTCCGAGCCGATACTGGTGTGAGTAGTACAGATCCACCCGAACGCACTGGCGGTCACTCCCGCACCGCGCACATCAAGATCGATACAGGTTACGCGGATGCCGTTGTGCGCCAGGACATAAGCGATGGTGGCCCCCGTTGCGCCCGATCCGATGACAATGACATCGGTCGCCGTATGTTCAAGATCTCGCATGCGGGGGAAATCACTTCCCTGCTGCCGAACTTCGCCAGCTCTGCAGTGGCAGCCGCTGCCGTTGATGCCTGGTTGCCGAGTCGATGTCGATCGCATGCCCGGTCTGTTGGTCGTCCCCGGCATCGACGCTGCCACCGCGTTGCCCTCGGTGCTTCCCAGCATCATGCCCCGGCGATCGTCGAATAGTTCAGAGGTGACGACCGCAGCAAACCCTGGCGACGACTGACGAACTCACCCCGAACGGTGTGCCATGCGGCGGCGACCCCAGCTGCGGACCCGCACATATCTCACGCTCCAATCGATCATATTTTCAGCTATCGTTGTTGATACGATCGTATAATATTCGAACGAAAGACGGTGATGAAGTTTCTACCCCTCAGTACAGCCCTCCTGCTCCTGACAGCGGCGATGACAACCGGAACGGTCCTGGCACCAGCGGTCGCGGCCGCGGAGCGCCGCCCGCGCATCGCGATGCCGAGCAGCACCGAGCATGGTCACTTCAGCGACTCATCACGCCCGGGGTTGTCGCATGGGGCCGGGGGTCAACGGCGTGGAGGCACGTTCCAACGCCCTCTCTCACGAGTCCCACGCCCAGACGGCGCGGGCGAGGCGCTTCTGCCGACCACGAGCAAAGTCGTGCACGGCGCCGTGCGCGTGAACACAGCAACCCACGATCTCGGAAGTTAGGAGCATCCGATGAAGGTTCTTGCATTGGGCGGGTCGGGTGCTATGGGCACCGTGGCCGTGCAAACAGCGGTGAATATCCCCGGCGTGACGGAAATCGTTGTCGCAGACAGAGATCTGGGCGCAGCCGAACGATTGGCACGTCGCTTGGCAGAGGCACCCGTGGCTGTACGGGCGATCCAGGTGGACGTCACCGACGAAGCGCAGTTGCGTGCAGCGCTCGCGCCGGCCGACATAGTGCTCAACACAGTCGGGCCCTACTACCGCTTCGGACTGGCGGTATTACAAGCGGCGATCGACACGCAGACGCACTACCTCGATATCTGCGACGACTGGGAACCCACGCTGCAGATGCTCGAACTCGACACGGCGGCTCGTGCCCGCGAGGTTTGCGCGATCATCGGCATGGGTGCCAGCCCTGGCATCAGCAATTTGCTGGCGGCAATCGCTGCCGCGGAACTCGACTCGGTACGCGATGCCTACACCGCGTGGCCGGTCGACGTCGACGACGCGGGCGACACGACCCGAGACGACGCGCAACTGCTCGGGCCCGACGGTCGCCCCTCTGCCGCGGCGGTGCACTGGATGCAGCAGAGCAGCGGCACGATCAAAGGTGTGACCGCCGGTCAGCTCAGCGAGCAACGCCCCCTTCGCCCAGTGTCGTTGAAACTTCCCGGTGGACGGCATGGAACCGCGTACTCCATCGGCCACCCGGAGCCGATCACGCTGCAGCGCACCCTGAAACCCAGCGGCGATGCGATCAACCTGATGGTGATGAGTACGTGGACCATGGCCTACCTCGATACCCTCCGACGCGATATCGACAGGGGCAAACTCACCAATGAAGCCGCAGTGGCCGCCCTCGCCGATCCGAATCTGCTGCGCATCATCCGGTCGGCGCCGACCGCGCTTCGCGCCAAGGGACCCGATACTCTCCCGCCGTTCTTCGCAGCGGTGTCGGGCATCAAGCAGGGGCGCCCCCACATGGTATTGGCGCACCTGAACCTGGCGGGCTCACCAGAGGACCCGGCCCGCGCCTTGCTCGGTGACATGGCGCGGGTAACCGGAATCCCGCTGGCAATCGGCATGTCGCAGGTCATCGATGGCTCGGCCCGCCGACCGGGCGTGCACGCGCCCGAGGCCGTCATCGACCCCGAACGGTTCTTCGAGGTTCTCGATGTCGTGTTGGGGCGCAAGGCAGGCACCCCCGTCTATCTGGTCGAGCAAGAACCGATCGAATAGTCGATACCGAGACCCCCGGTGGCCTGGGCGATTCCGGGCCACCGGGTGGTCGTCAGAGCCTGATGATGTCGAGGGTGCCGTCGTGGAAGTCGGCCCGCAGCCGCTTCTTGTCGAACTTGCCGACGCTGGTCTTGGGCACCTCCTGGATCACCGCCCAGTTCTCCGGCACCTGCCACTTGGCGACCTTGTCGGCCAGGAAGTCCCGCAGGTCACCGAGTGTGGCATCGCTGCCCTCACGCAACACCACCGCCACGAGCGGCCGTTCGTCCCACTTCTCGTCGGGGATACCGATCACCGCGGCCTCGACGACGGACGGGTGCCCCATGACCGCGTTCTCGAGGTCGACCGAGGAGATCCACTCGCCACCGGACTTGATGATGTCCTTCGTCCGGTCCGACAGTGTCAGGTAGCCGTCGGCGGTGATGGATCCGACGTCACCGGTGCGCAGCCAGCCATCCCGGAACTTGTCCGGCGCTTCCACCCCGTAATAGGAGGCGGTGATCCACGGCCCCCGCACCTCGAGTTCCCCGACACTGGACCCGTCGTGCGGCACCCGGTTGCCGTCGTCGTCGATCAACCGCGCTTGCACCGACGCCGGGAACCGGCCCTGCGTGTACCGGTACCACCACCGCTCCTCCTCGTCGGCGTCGGCCGGCGGTCGCGCTACTGACCCCAGCGGCGACGTCTCGGTCATGCCCCACGCGTGCAACACCGACACCTGATGGTCGTTCTCGAACGCGCGCATCAGCGACGGCGGCACCGCCGCCCCACCGATGAGGACCTCCCGTATCGACGAGATGTCTTGCGGATGCTGCTCGAGGTGCAGGTGCAGGCCCTGCCAGATCGTCGGCACCGCCGCCGCGAAGGTCGCGTGCTCGGCCGCGATCAGCTTCGCCAGCGGCGCGGGCTGCAGGAACCGATCCGGCATGATCAGCGACGCACCGATCATGAACGCCGCGTACGGCAAACCCCACGACATCGCATGGAACTGCGGCACGACCGCGAGCGCCCGGTCGCCCTGCGCCAGATTGGGGCCGTCGCTCATGCACACCTGCATGGAATGTAGGTAGATCGAACGATGCGAGTAGACAACACCTTTCGGAGCCCCGGTAGTGCCCGACGTGTAACACATCGCCGCGGCCGATCGCTCGTCGAGTTCGGGCCAGTCGTACTCGGCCGGCTCACCGGTGATCAGGCCCTCGTAGGAGTGCACCTCGATTCCCTCGGGCGTTTCGAGCCCGGCCGTGGAATCGCCGGTGACGATCACGTGCTCGACGGTCTTCATCTGCGCCAGTTTCGGGCCCAGCAGCGGAATCAGTGTCGCGTCGACGATGATCACCCGATCCTCCGCGTGGTTGGCCACGTGGATCAGCTGCTCAGGGAACAACCGGATGTTCAACGTGTGCAGTACCGCACCCATCGACGGCACCGCCAGATACGCCTCGAGGTGCTCGGCGTTGTTCCACATGAACGTGGCCACCCGATCGTCACCGGTGACACCGAGACCCCGCAGCGCGTGTGCCAACTGCGCACACCGCCGACCGACCTCCGCATAGGTACGACGACGCGGGCCCGACTCGGTCCAGGTGACCACCTCGGCGTCCGCGTGGACAGTACTTCCATGCCGCAGCAACTGCGCAATCGACAGTGGCACTTCATTCATCGTGCTCTGCATTGATACTCCTGATCGCGTTGGGGGTCGGGACGGACTGTGGCTTGGCGTCGATTCGTGCCCACGGCGCTGCCTCTTCGAGTTCGAAGGCCAGTTCGAGGAGGGTGCGTTCGTCGCCGATGTTCGCTGACAGGTGCGATGCCAGTGGCAGGCCCGATCGGGTGTGGTGGAGGGGAAGCGTGATCGCCGGTGTGCCGGAGATGTTGTTGAGGGGCGCGAAGCAGTCGAAAGCGCTCAGTCGCTCGAGCCATGAATCGAACGGCTGATCCGGGGACAGGTGGCCGAGAACCGGCGTCGAGTGCGCGGCAACCGGCGAGAGCAGTACGTCGAAGTGGTCGAATGTCGATCGGAAATGCTTCTGCACCTGCCGAAGTCGATGAAGAACGATCGGTGTGCGGGCGATGGCACGCCGGTAATGATCGCAGAGGCCGTTGGTTGTCGCCTCGAGCTCGGCCTTGTCGAGGCTGGATCCGACGATGTGTGTGGCGGCGCTCCGGATGCCGGTCATGAGAAGCCCCAGATAGAGCAGGTAGTCCTTCATGAAGTCTGCTCGAACGGGGGACGTTGTCTCGGTGACGTGGTGCCCGAGAGATTCCAGGAGATCGGCGGTGGCCCGGACAGATTCCTGCGTTTCCGAGTCGACCGGACTCGACGTCGGAGAGGCAGCCAGTACTCCGACTCTCAACCGTGTGCGATTGGAACCCGCCACATCGCACACGGGGCGCAGTCGAGGGTTCCGATAGCAGCGCTCAGCCTCGAACATCAGGCGTGCCGTGTCGCGAACCGACCGTGTGAGGACACCCTGAACGGCGATTTTGAGCGGCATGGCCTTCTCCGAGATGTCTTCCACCAGCCGTCCGCGAGAGGGTTTGAGTCCCACGAGACCACAGGCAGCAGCGGGGATTCGGATGGACCCGCCTGCATCGGTGGCGTGGGCGATGGGAACCACACCGGAGGCAACCAGCGCTGCGGCGCCGCCGGACGATCCACCCGCGGAATAGTCGGTGTTCCAGGGGTTTCGAACCGGGGCGTCGCGCGAATACTCGCATGTGACGTTGAATGCGAACTCGGGTAGCCGGGTCTTTCCGATGGGGATCATTCCGGCGCGCAACATTTGGTCGACGAATTGTCCGTTCGCCGAGTCCGGGACGGCCCGGAATGAGGTGCTGCCGAACTGCGTCGGGAGGCCTGCCAGGGCGGTGTTGTCCTTGATCGCAGTCGGTACGCCGCTGAAGGCGCCGGTTCGAACATGGTCACTGACGGAAATTGCTCGATCGAAGTCTTCGACGGCGAGGCCGCGCAGAGTCGGGTCTGCGTCGTATGCCCGTGCGATGGAGGCCTCGACAACCTCGCGCGCCGAGACCTCGCCTGAGGCGATGCGGGCTGCGATGCCGCACGCGTCGAGATCGCCGAGCGCATCGTCCCTGAAGGTGTGGACTCGATTGTTCTCCATGTTCCTCAAGCCTCTCGGTGGTCGTCAGGGACAAATGCCATGGGGGAGTACTCCATTGGTTGGAGGACCTGAGCTACGTCAGTAGGACGCGGCAGCGGTCGCTTCGGGCTTGTGGGTGCGCAGAGCGTGCTCCGGGACTTGGCGTAGGGCAAAGATTCTTGCTGTTTCTGGGACAAGTTCGATCCCTGGGGCGCGGCAACCCCAGGGATCGGCCCGGATTCCATCGTCGCGCAGGGCGACCGCGAGCTACATAGCCGGAAGGTCGTATGGCATGACTTCGATCCCGTACTGTCCGGCGATGACCGGACACTCGGTGCCGCCCTGCGGGGCCTCCTGCGCCGGATCTGTGAGGATGGTGCCGTCCGCCAGGAACATGCCCTCGAGACCGGAGGGTGCCACGAGGATGAGCATCTTTGCGTTGCAGTCGGTTTCGTTGCGGAAGCCACGAATCACGCCGATCGAGGCGTTGATGAACGTTCCCGGCCCTGCGGGAATTCGTCCGGTCTCGGTATAGAAGGCGACCTCGCCGTCCAGGACGTAGAACGCCTCCTCCTCACGGCTGTGCACGTGGAACGGCGAGCCCTCCCCGGGACGCAGAGTGGCTTCGAAAAGTGAGTATTTGCCGTTGGTTTCGGCACCGGTAGTCAAGAACCGGTACACGATTCCGCCCGATGCGACGCGTAGACCCTCGCCCGGGGCGCACACAGTGGGAATCTGCACGTCCGTGGCTGTCGTCTCGTGGTTGTTCATCAGAGATGCTCCTTTGTGAAGGGGTGGGGTGGGTGTCGCGCTCGGCACCCCGGATCGAGCGCGTGGTTGGACTACCGTGCGAGGGGTTTCAGCAGGTCGTCGAGCAGTGCGCTCTTCGGTTTCGCGCCGGTCACTCGGGTGACTTCCTGGCCGTCGACGATGAGGACCGTCGTCGGAACTCCCATGATCTGGTAAGCGTCGACAGCGGCCAGGTTCTCGTCGATGTTGACCTTCACCACGATGAAGTCCTCGGAGTGTTCGTCGGCGATCTCCTCGAGAACGGGGGCGAGCACTCGGCACGGGCCGCACCAGGGCGCCCAGAAGTTGACGACCACGGGTGTGGCGCTGTCGAGCACCCGGCTCTGGAAGGTGGTGTCGGTGACTGCGATGGTTGGCATGGTTCCTTCGTTCTCGCTGGGTGTAGTGCTCAGGACAGCGGCGAGCGTGGGTCGGATCGCTTCGCGTCGAGGGCGATCGCGCTGACCGCTCGTTCCATCGCCGGGGAGAAGACGTCGTCTGCCGGCGCCTGGTTTCGGTGTGCGAGCGCCGTTTCGACGTCCCATTCGAGGAGGTACCCGTTGACAGCGATCGCGGCGGCAGACCCCGCGCCGGCGGCGGTGATGACCTGTGCTCGCGGGTCGGCCACGTTTCCAGCGGCCCAGATACCCGGCACACTGGTTCGGCCGGTGCTGTCGATGGTGACAAATCCGTTGGGTCCGATATCGCATCCGAACCCGCGCAACAGGGAGTCGTTGGCTACGAATCGGGGGCCGACGAAGAGCGCCGCGCGGGGGACAAGTTGCCCGTCGCCGAGCTCGACCGCGCGCAGTCGATCGTCGTCCACGACAATGCCACGCACGGGATCCTCGACGATGTCGACTCCGCGGGCGCGGATGCGAGCGCGTTCTCCGTCGGTCAAGTCGATGCCGTTGGCGAAGAAGACCACATCGCGCGACCACTGCGGCAGCAGCAGCGCCTGGTGGATGGACAGCTCTCGGACGTTCCCGCCCAGGACTCCGAGCGGTTCGTCGCGGACCTCGTAGCCGTGGCAGAAGGGGCAGTGCAGGACGTCGACTCCCCATCGATCCCACAGTCCCGGGACGCCCGGTAGTTCGTCCCGGAGGCCGGTGCTGATCAGGACGGCACGGGCTTCGAGCTGCCGGCCAGTGGTCAGCTGCAGCGTGAATCCCGGATCGGTTCCGTGGCTCGTGATTTCGGTGACGTGGCCGTCGATGAGGTTGACACCATAGTCGAGCGCTTCCTTGCGCCCGATGGCGACCAGATCGGCGGGCGGCATTCCGTCGCGCGACAGGAACCCGTGCATGTGTGCGGCCGGCCTGTTGCGAGGATCGCGGCTATCGATCACCGCGACGTTGCGGCGTGCGCGTCCGAGTACCTGCGCGGCGGTCAGTCCGGCGGCGCCACCTCCGATGATGGCGACATCCAGAAGATTGTCGGTGGTGTTGTCTCGTTTCATGACCCGAAAGTGCCAGCGCTTCTGCGAAAACGGCAAAAATATTTGCTGTTTCTGGGAAGCGGATCGATGATGCGCATGTGTCGGATACACCGCAGATCGCGGCGGCCCTGGATCGAGTCGGGCCGCGCATCAAGGACCTTCGCACTCGACGAGGGGTGACGCTTGCCGAATTGTCGGCGGATACCGGGATCTCTACGAGTACGCTCTCCCGATTGGAGATGGGCCAGCGCCGCCCGAGCCTGGAACTGCTGCTCCCCATCGCATTGGCCTTCCGGGTCCCACTCGACGAAATCATCGCTGCGCCTCAGATCGCGGACCCCCGGATCGTTCGAGCACCGCGGACGGTGAGTGGCCGGACGATCTTGCCGCTCACCCGTCAACGCGGGGGGTTGCAGGCGTTCAAGGTCACCGTTCCGCCGAGTCAGGCCGAACCCCATGTGGTTGTCCACGACGGCTATGAATGGTTGTACGTGCTGTCAGGACGCCTGAGGCTCGTACTCGGAGATCATGATGTCGTGCTCGGTCAGGGTGAGGCCGCAGAATTCGATACCCGGGTGCCGCATTGGTTCGGTAGCACCGGCCGGGGGCCGGTCGAGATCCTCAGCCTCTTCGGTCCCCAGGGACAGCGCATGCACATGCGCGCGAAGCCGACCGGGTGAGAAGGCGGCCGGCTTGAACGTCTGCCGTTGCAGAGCCCTCGAGCGGCATCGCGGTCCGGATCGCCCGCCCGGCTCTACCCCGGACAGCTACGAGGGCCAGGTGTCCTCGCAGCTGTCCAGGTCCGCGCACCGGCTCGGCTCTCATCCACAAGGCCACCATCGCTGTTCTGTTCGCCGCTCGGGAATGGCTGGCGCGGGCTCGCCGGTACCAGCGCAGTGCGATGCTGTTGTCCTCGGAGAGCTTGTCACGGTTGAAATCCGAACGGGTCATGCCTGCGGGCGTGAGGATCGCGTCGCGGCAGTAGTCGGCGAAGTACTTGCCGGTGGCCGCCTGGACTACGTGGCCGGCGAGTTCGTATGCGACATCGGAGTATTGGTGCGCTTGGCCGGGAACGCCTTTCGTGAAGTTGGCTTCCGCGCTGTACGTCCAGCCCCGGGGCGGGGGAGTGAGGCAGTCATGCAGCCACCGGCCCATGTCGGCCGGATCGGGTACCGCTCCCATCCGGTACGTGTATCCGTAGGCGTTGGGTCCGACCGGGCTGGTGAGTCGAGTGAGGTGGCACTCTGCGGTCAGGAACTCCGAGGGCTTGATTCGGCCATCAGCTCCAGGACACGGTCGTTGAACAGCTCGAGCCGCACCTCAGACCCCCGCCCGCCGGGCTGGCATCCGGATCAGGGAATCAGTCCTGATTGCTCGGATTGGGTGAACATGGTGACACCGCTGGTGGCGAAGTTGCGGACATCGCGGCCGGCGGCCTTCATTTCGGTTGAGGCCAATGCCTGATCGAGTGCCTCGGCCGTCGGGAAGTCCAGGCTCGCAACCATGTAGTACGGCGGTTCGCCGCTACCGAGTGCGGAGCAGAGGCCCCAGGTGAATGCGGAGAGTCCGGGGATCTTCCGAGCCAGCGGTACATGGGTTTCGGCGTAGTACGCGTCGAAGGCCGCGGGATCCGCTGGGCGGCCGTAGCAGATGGCGATGCGGTAGGTCATGACTTCGCCACCAGGGTGAGTACGTCGTAGGTCGCCACGGGTTCGGCATTCTGATTCGTCACCACGGTGTCCCAGCGGACTTCACCGTAGTCGGCGGTGGCCCGGGGCGTGATGGCCTTCGCGGTGAGGGTCACGGTGAGGATGTCGTCGACCTTGACGGGGGTGAGGAATCGCAGGTTGTCGACGCCGAAATTGGCGAGGACCGGGCCCGGCGCAGGGTCCACGAACAGCCCGGCCGCAAGCGATACAACCAGGTAGCCGTGGGCGACGATACCGCCGAAGAGTGGATTGGCCGCCGCGGCAACGGGATCGGTGTGGGCATAGAACGTGTCGCCGGTGAACTCCGCGAAGTGCGCGATGTCAGCGCCCGTGACCTGCCGCGGACCGCCCACGACGGTGTCGCCGATAGCCAACTCTGCCAGGCTCTTCCGGAACGGATGCACCGCTCCGACCTGCCGGGCTGCGCCGCTGACCCACTGCCCGGTAATCGCGGCGAGCTTGTCCGGCGACGCTTGCACGGCCGTGCGCTGCATGTGATGGAGTACGCCGCGGATACCGCCCAGCTCCTCGCCGCCCCCGGCCCGGCCGGGTCCTCCGTGCACGAGCACCGGCAGTGGGGAACCGTGGCCGGTCGATTCCTTCGCATCCTCGGTGTCGAGAACCAGGACACGGCCATGGAACGGAGCCAGGCCCAGCACGATCTCCCGGGCGAGCGCCGCGTCGGCGGTGACCAGGGAGGCGACCAGACTGCCCTGCCCGCGCGCCACCAGGTCGATCACCTCGGCGGCAT
The DNA here is from genome assembly GCF_053601595.1 of Nocardia sp. NPDC004711. NCBI lineage: Bacteria > Bacillati > Actinomycetota > Actinomycetes > Mycobacteriales > Nocardiaceae > Nocardia > Nocardia sp. NPDC004711. Next base: position 76,652 of record NZ_JBSGCB010000029.1, read on the forward strand.
CGCGATAGCCGATGACCGTCGCCACCGGACCGAACGGCTCGATCTCGTGCGGTTCGGAGGCGGTGTTGTCCCTGCAGCGCAACAAGATAGGCGACAGGAACGCACCCGGTCCCTCCGGTGCCTGCGCTTGGCCGACCACGATCTCGCTGCTGGCGGTGAGGGCCTGGACGGCCTTCAACACTTCGTCGCGTTGCTGCACGCCGGCCAATGCGCCCATGGTGACGCCCTCGTCCCCGGGTGCGCCCGTCGCAACCTTGCTCAACCGCTCCCGGGTGGCGTCGATCACCGCGTCGACCATGTTCTCGGGAACGAACGCGCGCCGGATGGCCGTGCACTTCTGTCCCGCCTTCGCGGTCATCTCCGTAACCAATTGGCGCACAAACAGATCGAACTCCTCAGTGCCGGGAGCCACGTCGGTGCCGAGGATCGAGGCGTTGAGCGAATCGGCCTCTGCGGTGAATCGGGTGCCCTGGCGCACGAGCGCCGGGTGCGTGCGCAGGAGCGCGGCAGTCTGCGCGGAGCCGGTGAACAGCAGCGAGTCCTGGCCACCCAGCTGATCCAACAGGTCGCCGGTGCCGCCGCACACCAGCTGCACCGAACCTTCCGGCAGCAGACCGGATTCGATGATGTGGCGGAACACGGCCTCGGTCAGATACGCCGTCTGCGATGCGGGCTTGACGATGCTCGGCACACCCGCGATCAACGCCGGAGCCAGCTTCTCGAGGAAACCCCAGACCGGGAAGTTGAAAGCATTGATCTGCACCGCCACGCCCGGGCGGGTGGTGTAGACATGTTGGGCGACGAAGGTTCCGCGCTTACCGAGCCGCTCCACCCCGCCGTCGAGATACATGGTGCCATTGGGCAATTCACGCTTGGCGCGACTCGCGTAGCTGAGCAGGGTGCCCGCGCCGCCATCGATGTCGATCGCCGAGTCCCGGTCGGTCGCGCCGGTCGCTCGCGACACCGCGTAGAACTTGTTCTTGCACGCCAGGATGGACTGCCCGAGCGCCTTCAGCAGCCCCGCGCGCTCGTGGAAGGTCAGCCGCGCCAGCGCGGGCCCGCCGACCGAGCGCGCGTGATGCACCGCCGCGGCGAAGTCGACGCCGGTCGAGGAGATCCGCGCGATCTCGCTGCCGTCCACGGCGCTGAGGATCGACTGGCCCGCATCCGGCGGAGTGTGCCACCGCCCGCTCACATAACTCTGCAACAACCTGCTCACAACAACTCCGATCTACCGTCCATTCGGTCGGTAATTACGATCGCGCGCGGCCCTTGCCCGTGTCAAGGAACCGCGACCGGTCAGTGCGTGCGCAGGCCGTCGAATGTCATGCGGACCACGGCTTCGGCCAGCTGGTCCACGGAGGTGCCCCCACGCGGGCTGTACCACTCGATGAGGGAGTTGACCATGCCGAACAGCAGGCGGCTGATCAGCGCGGGGTCGATGTCCGGGCGCAGATCGCCCTCGGAAACGGCCTCGCTGACCAGTCGCGCGACCACGTCGTCGAATTCGCGGCGGCGGGCGAGGGCACGGCGTTCGACGGGGCTGTTGCCGCGCACACGCAGCAGCAATGTCACATACGGCAGCTCGGTGGCCAGTACCTGGACGCTGCGGCGCACCAGGTGCTCGAGCCGGTCGATGTAGGGGCCCGCGGTGACCTCGGGTTCGGTGGTGACCGCGAACAGCCCGTTGAGTGCGCGCCCGAGTGCCAGTTCCAGCAGCTCCTCTTTGCCGGAGACGTGGTGGTAGATGGAGGATTTCGTGATTCCGAGCCGCTGCGCCAGGGTCTCCATGCTGGTGCCGTCGTAGCCCTTCTCGTTGAAAACCTTGACGGCGACAGACAGCAGGGAGTCGAGGTCGTAGCCGGGCCGGCCGGGGCCGGACCTGCGGGTGACGCGCGGAGAAGCCATTCGCCCATCTTCTCAGTGCCCGGCAAGCATTTCGCGCAGACCCGCGAATGGGGTTGATTACCGACCGAACATTCGGTAATTATGAAGGCGAGGACAGGAGGGTGAGGATGCGCGAGGTCTTTCTGGTGGACGGGTGCGGCAGTTGAAGCTGGACGAAGAGATCGTCAACGCCGACGGCGGCGCGATCGCGCTGGGACATCCGCTCGGATGCTCCGGTGCGCGAATCCTGTTGACGCTATCGGGGCGTATGGAGCGCGAAGGCGCGCGCCGTGGACTCGCGACCCTCTGCGCGGGTGTCGGACAGGGTGTGACGATGCTGGTGGAGGCCCCGTGAGCCGCCTGTTCTCCACCCTCGATGTCACCGAGTCCGACGACCGCACCGTGGTGGTCCTGGATCGGCCGGAACGGCGCAATGCCATCGACGCGGAGATGATCTCCGAGCTGCACCGGGTCTGCGAGCGGCTGGAACGTACGCCGAAACCATTGGTGCTCACCGGTCGTGGTGACCATTTCGCAGGCGGCGCCGATATCGCCGAATTACGTGACCGAGGGCTGAACGAAGCGCTGGCCGGGATCAACCGCACCCTGTTCGACAGGGTGGCGCGGCTGCCGCTGCCGACGATCGCCGCGGTGAGCGGCTACGCCTTCGGCGGCGGCGCCGAACTGGCCTATGCCTGCGACATCCGGATCGCCACGCCGACGGCCGTTTTCGCGAATCCGGAACCAGGTCTGGGCATCATGGCCGCGGCGGGCGCCGGTTATCGGCTGCCGGAGCTGGTCGGCGCCTCGATCGCCAAGCAGGTCCTGCTCGGTGGTGCGCGGCTGGATGCCGAGCGCGCACTGCGGTGCGGGCTGGTGCTCGACGTCGTCCCGGAGGGGACACACGTCACCGCCGCACACGAACTCCTCGACCGCATCGTGCGCCAGTCACCGCTGGCCTTGCGGCTGACCAAGCTGGTCGCCGACGGATCCCGCGCCGATGACATCGCCCAAGCGGTGCTGTTCGACAGCGCCGAGAAACACGAGCGGATGACCGCATTCCTGGAGAAGAGGACACGATGACCGACACTGCGGTAGCCGTACGGATCGGGGTGATCGGCGGAGGACGGATGGGCGCGGGCATCGCCCAGTCCTTCGCCGCCCTCGGCAGCGATGTCACCGTCGTCGAATCAGGCGATCTGGCCGAAGCGCGGCAGCGTATTCGCAATGGCCTGGCGGCGGCAGCGGACCGAAATGCGCTGGGCGGCAGTGATATCGACACGATCATGGCGAGAATCACCCTGGCCACGGCCATCGCCGAGCTGCCCGCCGATTCGGATCTGGTGATCGAAGCGGTGCCGGAGACCACGCGACTCAAGGCCGAAGTGCTGACTGCGGCGGAGCGGGCGGTCGGGCCGGACACGGTGCTCGCCTCCAACACCAGTTCCCTGTCCATCACGGAACTGGGTGCGGTGCTGAAGGACCCGAGCCGGTTCCTGGGCATGCACTTCTTCAATCCGGTTCCCGCGTCCAAACTTGTCGAGGTGGTGCGCGCCCCCGGCACCGCCCCCGGCGTCATGGAGCGAGTGCGCGGCTGGGTCGCCGCGCTCGGCAAAGCCGAGGTACTGGTCAACGACGCCCCGGGCTTCGCGACCAGCCGTCTCGGGGTGTGCCTCGGTCTGGAGGCCGTCCGCATGCTCGAGGACGGCGTGGCCGATGCCGAATCCATCGACAGGGCAATGGAACTGGGCTACCGGCATGCGATGGGCCCGCTGCGATCGACCGATCTGGTCGGGCTCGACGTCCGGCTCGCGATCGCCGAACACCTCGCCGCCACCCTGGGACCCCGCTTCGAACCCCCACAGCTGCTGCGCGACAAGGTCGCCCGGGGCGAGCTCGGGCGCAAGACCGGACGCGGGTTCTACGACTGGAACGGCGGAACGAAAGGAACCACTCGATGACCACCACCATGGAACTGAGTGATGGCCTGGCCGTCCTCACGCTGGCGCGGCCCGCGGCATCCAACGCGCTGGACCGCGCCCTCAAAGCGGGACTGCTCGACGCCCTGCGATCCCTCGCTGCCGACGACAGCGTCCGGGCCGTCCTGCTGCGCGCGGAGGGCCGGAACTTCTGTGTCGGGCAGGATCTCGCCGAGCACGTGACCGCCCTGGACGCCGACCCGGCCACCGCCATGGCGACCGTCCGGGAACACTACAACCCGCTGATCACCGCGTTGGCGGCGATCCAGGTCCCGGTGGTCGTCGCGATCCAGGGCGCCTGTGTCGGTGCGGGACTCGGCATCGCGCTCGCGGGCGATATCCGGATCGGCGGGCGGTCGTCCACCTTCGCCACCGCGTTCACCGGCATCGGCCTGGCCGGCGATTCGGGCCTGAGCCACAGCTTGGCACGGGCTCTGGGCACCGCGCGCGCCGCCGGGCTCATGCTGCTCGGCGATCGGATCGACGCCGCCCGGGCCCTGGAATGGGGACTCGTGCATCGGGTCGTCGACGACTCCGAATTGGACACCGCGGCACGCGAACTCGCGGCCCGCCTGGCCGCAGGACCGACCGCCGCCTACCGAGAGGTGAAGACGCTGCTGGCGCGGTCGGACGCCGATCTGGCCGAAACGCTGGAACACGAAGCCAACGCCCAGCAGCGGCTCGGTGCGAGCGCCGACCATCGCGCCGCGGTCACTGCCTTCCTGTCCAAGACAACCCCGGTCTTCACCGGTCACTGAAGGGTTCGGTCATGAACACCCCTGTCTCCGACGATCTGCAGGCGGGATTCGACGCCACACTCGACGCCGATCAGCGCATCGAGCCGCGCGACTGGATGCCGGACGCCTACCGCGCCACCCTGATTCGCCAGATCGCCCAGCACGCCCACTCCGAGATCATCGGCATGCAGCCCGAAGGCAACTGGCTCACCCGCGCGCCCTCGCTGCGCCGCAAGGCGATCCTGCTGGCCAAGGTCCAGGACGAGGCCGGGCACGGTCTGTACCTGTACTCCGCGGCGGAAACCCTGGGCGCGGACCGCGGCGACCTCACCGGCAAACTGCTCTCCGGCCGGCAGAAATACTCCTCGATCTTCAACTATCCGACCCTGACCTTCGCCGATGTCGGGGTCATCGGGTGGCTGGTGGACGGCGCGGCGATCTGCAACCAGGTTCCGCTGTGCCGCAGCTCGTTCGGTCCCTACGCGCGCGCGATGATCCGAGTCTGCAAGGAGGAGTCGTTCCATCAGCGTCAGGGCTACGAGCTGCTCATGACCATGATGCGCGGCACCGACGCCCAGCGGGCCATGGTGCAGGAGTCCGTCGATCGGTGGTGGTGGCCGGCACTGATGATGTTCGGCCCGCCCGACGACGCCTCGCCCAACACCGCGCAGTCCATGCGCTGGCGGATCAAACGCCACACCAATGACGAACTGCGGCAGCGATTCGTCGACATGACGGTTCCGCAGGCCGCGACGCTGGGCGTCACCCTGCCCGATCCGGAACTGACATGGAACGCCGAGCGCGGCGCTCACGACTTCGGCCGACCCGACTGGGACGAGTTCGCGCAGGTCGTGGCCGGCAACGGTGCGTGCAATGCGCAGCGGATCGAGGTCCGGCGATCCGCACACGACAACGGGGCGTGGGTGCGCGAAGCAGCCGCGGCGTTCGCCCACCGCAACGGAAGTCAGGAGGCATGACCATGACCGCTACTCGTTCGGAATGGCCGCTGTACGAGGTGTTCGTGCGTGGCAAGCGCGGACTCAACCACGTGCACGTGGGTTCACTGCACGCCGCCGACGACGAGATGGCACTGCGGCACGCCCGCGACGTCTACACCCGCCGCAACGAGGGCGTGAGCATCTGGGTGGTGCCCTCGCACGCCATCGCGGCATCCAGCCCGGCCGAGAAGGATCCCTTCTTCGCGCCCAACCGAGACAAGGTCTACCGCCATCCGACCTTCTACGAGATCCCCGACACCGTTCCCCATATGTGAGGCGCCGCCATGATCGACCACGACAATCCCTTCGACGGTCTTGCCGCCGCCGATGACGACGGCCGCTGGGCATTCGGGACCAGCTTCGACGACCCCCTGGCCGGGGTGGACACGACCGTGCCTGCGGACGTGGACGCCTCGGCGCTGGCGCGGTACTGCCTCATGCTCGCCGACGATGCCCTGATCAGCGCCCAGCGGTTGACCGAATTGGTCACGCACGCGCCGGAATTGGAGGAGGAGGTCGCGCTGGCCAATATCGGCCTGGACCTGCTCGGGCAGGCCCGGCTGCTGCTGGCCCGCGCCGCGGCGGCCGATCCCGCCGTCGTGCCGTACCTCTCGGCTACCTCACCCATTCCACCCGAGGACGCGCTGGCGTTCTTCCGTACCGACGCGGAATTCCGCAACGTGCGCCTGTGCGAACTCGACAATGGCGACTTCGCGCAGGCGATCACCAGGCTGCTCGTCTTCTCGACCTGGCGGCTGGCGGTTCTCGCGCGTTTGCGGGACTCCCGGGATCCGGTGCTGTCGGCAGTGGCGCACAAAGGGGTCAAGGAACTGACCTACCACCGCGATTACGCGGCCCGATGGGCGGTCGTGCTCGGCGCCGGGACCGACGAGTCGCACGGCCGGCTGATCCGGGCGCTCGGCCAGGTCTGGCCCTTCGTTCCCGAACTGTTCAGCTCCTCCGCGGACGAGACGGCGCTCGCGGCGACCGGGGTTGCCGTGGACCCGGCACAGGTGCGCACCGCGGTCGAGGAGACCCTCACCACGATTCTCCGGGCTGCGGAAACCACTGCACCCGAACGGGTTTCGGCTGCCACTGTCGGCGGACGCGCCGGACGCGACGGCCTGCACACCGAAGCGCTGGGGCTGATCCTGGCCGAGATGCAGAGCCTGGCCCGCGCCCATCCGGAAGCGTCGTGGTGACCGCGGCCTCCACCGCCGAGGACGATCGTGCCCGGGCGGTGGCCGCGGCGGTCGCGGACCCGGAGATGCCGATCCTCACCATCGCCGACCTCGGTGTCCTACGCGACGTACGGGTCGAACTCGAGGGCGTGGTCGTCGTGACCATCACCCCCACCTACTCGGGGTGCCCGGCCATGGCGACCATTCGAGCCGACATCGAATACGACCTGCACGCACACGGTTTCGCGGCCGTGCGGGTGGACACCGTGCTGTCGCCGCCGTGGACCAGCGACTGGATCACCCCCGACGGGCGGCGCAAGCTGCGCGAACACGGATACTCCCCGCCAGGCCCGGCGCCGGCGCGAACCGGCGGGCCCATCCCGCTCACCCTGACTTCGCCGCCGCGCGCCGTACGCTGCCCGAACTGCGGTTCGGCTGCGACCGAACTCGTCTCGCCGTTCTCGGCCACCGCATGCAAAGCGCTGTATCGCTGCCGCGACTGTCTCGAACCGTTCGATCATGTGAAGGAGATCTGAGGTGACCACGACAACGGCACCTACCACCGGCCGATCCCGCGCGTTCCACGCGCTCGAGGTCGCGGCCGTGCAGCGCCTGTGCGACGACGCCGTCGCCGTGACCTTCGCCGTACCCGATCGGCTCGCCGACGAATTCCATTTCCGGCCAGGCCAATTCCTCACACTGCGGCGGATGGTGGACGGCGTCGAACAGCGGCGATCGTATTCGATCTGCGCTGCGCAGGGCGCGGCGCCCCGGGTCGGGGTGCGGGAGGTATCCGGTGGCCTGTTCTCGAACTGGCTGGTCCACGAGGTCACGCCGGGCGATCGCGTAGAGGTGCAGCCCCCGTCCGGCAGCTTCGTCGCCGACCCGTCGAGCGCCGGACGGCATCTGCTGGTGGGCGCTGGGTCCGGCATCACCCCGCTGCTGTCGATCGCCGCCTCGCTGCTCGCCAACCCCGACAGCCGGGTAACGCTGCTGTACGGCAACCGGCGCACCCGCTCGGTCATGTTCGCCGACGAGCTCGCAGACCTGAAAGACGCCTACGGCGAACGCTTCTCGCTCATCCACGTGCTCTCCCGAGAACCACGCGACGTCGAATTGTTCACCGGCCGACTCGATGCCGACCGACTACGTGAAATCCTCACGGCGCTGGTCGATATCGACGGTATCGACCACGCGTGGATCTGTGGGCCGCACGGCATGGTGGACGACACCGTCACCGTGCTGGCCGACTTCGGGGTGGCCGCCGATCGCGTCCACCGCGAGCTGTTCTACGTCGGCGACACCCCACCACCGCCGGAGCCCCACCGCGAACCGGGGACGACCGGGCCGAGCACCCGGGTCACCATCAGTCTCGACGGCCGCTCCACCACCGCGGACCTGCCACGGGACCGCACGATTCTGGATGCCGCCGAACAGGTGCGCTCCGATCTGCCCTTCGCGTGCAAGGGCGGAGTGTGCGGCACCTGCCGCGCCAAGATCACCGACGGGGCGGCGGACATGCGGCGCGACTACGCCCTCGAGGACAGCGAAATCGCAGCGGGCTTCGTCCTCACCTGCCAGAGCTATCCGGTTACCGACGCCCTCACCGTCGACTTCGACGCCTGATCACCACACCGACAGGACATTCCCTTGAGCACCGTCGCTCCCACGCCCGCCACGGTTCCCGCCGACGATATCGAATTCGCCGATCGCGACCGCATCGCCGCACTGCAACTCGAACGGCTGCGCTGGTCATTGCAGCACGCCTACGAGCACGTTTCCCACTACCGCATCGCATTCGACGCGGTCGGCGTGCACCCGTCGGACCTGAGAGAACTGTCCGACCTCGCGAAATTCCCATTCGCCACCAAGGCCGACCTGCGGGCCAACTATCCGTTCGGGATGTTCGCCGTTCCGCGCGAGCAGGTTTCGCGCATCCACGCCTCCTCCGGTACCACCGGCCAGCCCACCGTCGTCGGCTATACCGCCAACGATCTCGGACACTGGGCCGATCTCATCGCCCGCAGTCTGCGCGCCGCGGGCGTGCGCTCCACCGACGTCGTGCACATCGCCTACGGCTACGGGCTGTTCACCGGGGGACTCGGCGCCCATTACGGCGCGGAACGACTGGGCTGCACCGTGATTCCCATGTCGGGTGGCATGACCGAGCGCCAGGTGCGCCTGATTCAGGATTTCAGACCCGACGCCATCATGGTGACGCCGTCCTACATGCTCACATTGCTCGACGCCATGACTCGCCAGGGCATCGACCCAGCATCTACGTCCCTGCGGATCGGCGTGTTCGGAGCCGAACCGTGGACCGAGGCCATGCGCCGCGAACTCGAATCACAACTGGACATCGACGCCCTGGACATCTACGGGCTGTCCGAGGTCATCGGCCCCGGCGTAGCCATGGAATGCGCGGAAACCAAAGACGGACCGCATATCTGGGAAGATCACTTCTACCCGGAAATCATCGATCCCGAGACCGGGCAGGTGCTGCCCGACGGGGCCGAAGGCGAGCTCGTGTTCACCTCCCTGACCAAGGAGGCATTCCCCGTCATCCGCTACCGCACCCGCGATATCACCCGCCTGCTGCCCGGCACCGCCCGCACCATGCGCAGAATGCAGAAAATCACCGGCCGCAGCGACGACATGATCATCCTGCGCGGCGTGAACCTGTTCCCCACCCAGATCGAGGAAATCGTCCTCACCGTGCCGACGCTGGCACCCCAATTCGAGTGCATAGTGGACCGACCCGGCCGGATGGATCAGCTGACGGTGCGAGTCGAAGCCCGCCCGGACGCCACCGCGGCGGATCGCGAGGTGGCGGCCGCGACATTGATCCATCTGGTCAAGCAGCAGATCGGTGTCACGGTGGGCGTCGACGTACTCGCGCCCGAGACCCTCGAACGATCGTCGGGCAAGGTACGTCGCCTGATCGACAACCGCCCTCACTGAACTCGTCCGAGGGAGTACCCGATGAACGAGCACGTCGGCGAGGATTCCACCGGAACCGACTTCGCCCGCGCCATGCTCGACGCGGATCACGCGTCGACAGACTGCGGAATTCAGTTGCTGGGCAACGGACCCGGGTCGGCCACCCTCGCCATGAAGGTCACCGACGATATGCTCAACGGCCACGCCATCACCCACGGCGGCTATGTCTTTCTCCTGGCCGACAGCGCCTTCGCGGTGGCGTGCAATGGTTACGGTCGTCCCACGGTGGCCGCTGGTGCGTCGATCACCTACCTGGAACCGACGACCGCCGGCGACGAGCTGGTCGCCGAAGCCGTCGAGCGAGTCCGCTACGGCCGTAATGGCATCTACGACGTCACCGTGCGTCGCGGTGAGATCGTCGTGGCCGAATTCCGCGGCACCAGCCGTGAGATCCGAGCTCGGTCCTGATCGCGATCTCAGCCCTCGGTGTGGCGACGGGTGGAACAGTGGATCGCCGGTCTCAGCCGGCTTCTTGTGCGTTTACACAACACAGGTTCGCCGGTTTGTTGCGGATCGATGCTGGCGGGCGAGGTGTGACCCACGCATCATTGCTCGTGACTCCCCGATTCGGGGAAGGACCCATGGGCGCGAGCGGCTTCGGCCGGCTCGAGCCTCCCCGGAGCACAGCCGATGACCACAGAGCACGTCGACTACGACACCGCCGGAGGAGTCGACGTCCTCATCGTGGGCGCCGGAGCATCTGGCGGGGTGGCAGCACTCGAGTTGGCCGGTAGCGGCCTCGAGGTCGTGTGTCTGGAGCAAGGAGACTGGAACCTGCCCGACGACTTCACCGGTGACAAACCGTCGTGGGAGCTCACCCGCCTGAAGCAGTGGAACTCCAGCCCGAATGTGCGTCAGAACCCGGCCGACTACCCGGTCGATGCCACCGAGAGCCCGGTCGAACCGCTGATGTTCAATGGGGTCGGCGGCAGCACGATCATGTTCTCCGGGCACTGGGTTCGCGCGATGCCGTCGGACTTCCGGGTCAAGACACTCGACGGTGTGGCCGAGGACTGGCCGTTCACCTATGAGGATCTGCGACCGTTCTACGACGAGGTCACCTACCAGATCGGCGCGTCCGGGCTCGAAGGCGACCCCGCCTATCCGGATCCACACACCTTTCCGCTGCCGCCGCTGCCGATCGGCAAGTACGGTGTCGTCGCGGCCAAAGGGATGGACAAGCTGGGCTGGCACTGGTGGCCGGCACCGAATGCCATCGCGTCGCGCAACTTCAGGAACCGCCCGGCCTGTCTGCGCTACGGCGCGTGTGAATCCGGATGTCCGACCGGAGCCAAGGCCAGCACCGACCTCACACACTGGCGGGACGCGATCGCGCTGGGTGCGGTGCTGATCACCGGTGCCCGGGTCAGCCGGCTCACCGTGAACGACCGCGGCCTTGTCACCGGCGCCGAGTACATCGACCGCGACGGGAACCTGCAGCACCTGGCGGCCCGGGTGACCGTGATGGCCGCGAACGGTGTGGGCACCCCGCGCCTGCTGCTGAACTCGACCTCGTCGCTTTTCCCCAACGGCCTCGCCAACTCCTCCGGGCTGGTGGGCAAGCGTCTGATGACGCACCCGTACGCCTCGGTATTCGGCACCTACGACGAAGAGCTCGAAACCTGGCTCGGCCCGGCAGGACAGGCGCTGCAGTCGATGCAGTTCTACGAGACCGACACCGACCGCGGTTTCGTGCGGGGAGCGAAGTGGAACCTGATGCCGACCGGTGGCCCGCTCGCCCACGTCCTGTGGGAGCGGGGCCAGGACTGGCGTGGGAGTTTCGGACCCGCCTTCCACAGCCGCCTCGCGCGTACGTTCGGGCGTTACAGCGAATGGGGGATCACCACCGAAGACCTGCCCGACGAGCACAACGCGGTCGTGCTCGCCCCGGACGTCACAGACTCCGACGGGATACCGGCCGCGAAAATCCGCTACACCATCGGTGAGAACTGTGCGCGAATGCTCGAATTCAACGTGGAACGGGCGATCGAGGCGCATCAGGCTGCCGGGGCTGTCGAAGTCCACCCGATCCCAGTGGTACGCCACAGCGCCTGGCATCTGCTCGGCACGGCCACCATGGGCACCGACCCCGCCACCTCCGTCGTCGATCAGTGGGGTCGGGCACACGATGTACCCAACCTGTTCATCATCGACGGCAGCGTCTTCGTCACCTCCACGGGCGTGAACCCGACCGCGACCATCATGGCGATCGCTCTGCGCTCGATGCGGCACCTCGCCGAAAACCGCCACAGCATCCAGACCCCGTTCTAAGGACAGCATGATGCTCGACTCCGACCAGCGCCGCACCTTCGCGCTTCTCGCCGACACGTTGATTCCCGCGTCCGGCTCCATGCCCTCGGCGAGCGCCGCCGCAGTGCCCGACGCGTTGCTCGACCAGGTTCTCGGCTACCGGCCTGATCTCGCAGAGGCATTCGCCGCCGCCGTCGCCTCGTGCACCGGCAAGGATCCCGAAGCCGCTCTCGATGAGCTCGCCGCACACCGGCCCGACCAGTTCGAGGCGCTGACGGTGCTGACGGCAGGGGCGTACTTCCTCAGTCCCGCCGTGAAGGCCGCCATGCCGTATGCCGCGGCGCCGCGTCCGGTCCGCGATGACATGGATTGCTACGTCGATCTGCTCGCCGACGTTGTCGAGCGCGGCTTCGTCATCCGCTGATCAAGCCCCGAGACCACCATCTCCCAACCTGCCCCGGGTCCTGCGAAAGGCAACGCCAGTGAGTGAAAATCACAGCGGGCGTGAAGAATCTGTCTCCACCATCGAATCGGCCACCATCCAACCGATCCCGGCCGACCAGCGCCACGGGCGCAACCGGGACATGTTCACGATCTGGTTCGGAACCAACATCATGATCCTGGCGGTCGTCACCGGGGCGTTGTCGACGACCCTCTTCGGGCAGCCCGCCTGGTCGGCCGCGCTGGCGGTCGTCGCGGGAAATCTCTTCGGTGCGATCTTCATGGCGCTGCACTCGGCTCAGGGGCCGCGGCTGGGTGTTCCGCAGATGGTGCAGACCAAGGGCCAATTCGGTTCGCTGGGATCGATTCTCATCGTCGGAGTCGTCGTCTGCATGTACCTCGGGTTCTTCATCTCGATTCTGGTCTTCGGCGGGCAGTCCCTCGCGTCGGCCATACCCTTCCTGAGCGGCAAGGCCGGCATCGTGGTGCTCGCGGCGATCAGTGTCTGCGCGGTCATCTGGGGTTACACCCTGATCCATGTCTACGCGCGCATCATGACGTGGGCGTCGGGGCTGGTTCTGCTGATGGCGTTCGTGTGGGCGTTCATCGTCCACTCGGTGCCCGCTCACTTCTTCAGCACGGGCACCGCGACGCCGGCCGGCTTCCTGAGCGCCTTCGGGGCGTGTGCGGTGTGGCAGATCGCCTATGCCCCATACGTTTCCGACTATTCGCGCTACCTGCCGGCAAAGACGGGCCCGAGGCCGGCATTCTGGATGAGCTACTTGGGCACCAGCATTGGCTCGATCCTGCCGATGTTCCTCGGGGCGGGCGTCGGATTGCTGCTCCCTCACACCGACCCGGTTGTCGCCCTAACCCAGGCCACCGCGGGGATCAGCGTCGTGGTGGTTGTGGTCTTCGGCATCGGAGTCGCCGCTACGAACGCGATGAACCTGTACTGCGGCACGCTGTGCACGATCACGATTGCGCAGACGGTCTTTCCGCGTCTCGATCCACGCGGCCGCGAACGTGCTCTGGTCGCCACCGGACTGTGCGTGCTGGCCTCGAGTGTCGCGCTCACCGGGGGCAGCGACTTCGTCGCCACCTACAAGAACTTCCTGGTTCTGCTGCTGGGTTCGCTGGTCCCGTGGACCGCCGTGAATCTGGTGGACTACTACCTGGTCCGGCATGGGGACTATGTCGTCGAAGACTTCTACAAGCGCGACGGCGGTCGCTACGGCCGGGTCAACTGGCCTGCGATCAGCTGCTACCTCATCGGTGTCGCCGTACAACTCCCGTTCATGATCATCGGAACCGCCTTCATCGGACCGATCGCCAAAATGCTTGGCAACATAGACATCTCGTTCATCGTCGGATTGGCTGTCGTTTCACCGCTCTACTACTTCACAGCCACAGCTCTTGCCCGCCGCAGGAATCGTTCCGCCGCCCTTGTCGCCTCGGCGGTGCAGCAGTAGTGAACTCGGGCGATTCACCGTCCGCGTCCCTCTCCGGATCAGACCCCGGTCGCCCGCGAGCAGGACCCGTCCAGGATGAACCTCGACGGCCGCCTCCACGGCTGATCAACTACAACGCACGAGCCCTGGATACGGGGTGGGAAGTCAATGCGTCGCCGGCCGACGAGACGCTGCGCCCGAACATCGATCATGTGAACTCAGGGTGGTCCTGCGGCTGCTGCAACCCACCTCGCGATCTGAGCCCGCGAGGTGAAACCCAGCTTCGTCAGGATGTGCTCGACGTGTCCCTCCGCGGTGCGCCGTGAGATCGTCAATCGACCAGCGATTGCGTTGTTGGTGAGACCTTCGGCTACTAGTTCGGCGATTTGCCGCTCACGTTTGGTGAGGATCGACGCCGCCCGGTCGGCGGGCGATGGGAGGTCTTCTCCGAGGCCGAAGGCAACGGCCATGGCGAAACTCATCGCACCGCCCTTCTTCTGGGCTTTTCCGAATTCTCGCGCTCCGAGAGTCTCCTGTGCGCGGCGCTCGCATGCTTCGTGATGGGTGGCCAGGTTGGGGAACAGGATGGCGGAGCTACCTGCGGCCCGGCCCAGTGCTCCAGCAGCACCCATCAACACAGCGGCGCGGCGGACATCGTCGCGATCCGAAGCGATCCATGCGAGAGCTTCCAAACTGGTCGCGGCGATGAGTGGATCATCTACCGAGCGAGCACGACGAAGGCTCTCCTTCAACAGGTCCGTGGCTCGGTCGAGCGCACCCTGCCTCCAGAAAGCCGTACCCATCGCCCACAACAGCCAGGAGCGAAAGGACGTCTCTCCGCCGCGAGAGTCCGCGAATGCCAGCGCCTGCTCGTGACAGGCGACCGCACGCCGGAGATCCCCGCTGAGTTGGTATGCCCATCCGAGCGACAGGGAAGTGTCCATTCGCAATACGGGATCACTACAGCCTGTGACCAGTTCTCTGGCCTCTTCCAGGCGGGCGACCGCACGGCCGAGATCATCGCTGACAAGCGCAGTGAAACCGTCCGCAACTGCCACCCAAGTGGCGATCTCCGGACCTGTCATCTGCGTGGCCAGCCCCTCGAGTTCTGCCACCCGCGCTGTCGCCGCGGCCAGGTCGCCCTGACTCGCGGCAAGCATCCCGGCCGAGTAGAGCGCCTTGGCGCGATCTCGACCTTGTCCAACGACCGAGCGGGCCAGAGTTCGGTCGAGCCAGCTGCGGCCCTCGGTGATTCGGCCACCCATGTACCAGAACGAAAACAGAGCTGCTGCGATCCTCATGCCGCCGGCACTGGCCTCGGACAGGTCGAACTCCATTGCCTTGCGCAGATTCGGCAGTTCTTGCTTCAGGCGAGAATCCCACTCGAGTTGGCGGGGACTGACCCACTCGGCCTCCGAGTCGAGCGCCAACCGCTCGTACCAATCCCGATGCCGGCGACCGATCTCCGAGTCCTCACCTGCCTCCTCGAGCTTTCTCCTGCCGTAGTTCTGCACGGTGTCGAGCATCCGAAACCGGACCGCGCCACCGAATTCCTCCCGGATCAGGATCGACTTGTCCACCAACGCGAACAATGCGTCGAGCAGGTCGGGGTCGGGTGTGGCGGTGCCGCACACCGCTTCCGCTGCGTCGAGTTCGAAGCTGGGGGCGAAGATCGACAGTCGCGACCACAGCTGCTGTTCGCGTGGTGTGCACAGGTCGTAACTCCAGCCGATGCACCACCACAGAGTCTGCTGGCGAGTCGGGACATCGCGATTGCCGGCTGTGAGCAGGGTGTACCGGTCGTCGAGCCGTCGGAGGATCTGATCGACGGACAGCACGCGCAGCCGGGCCGTGGCCAGCTCGATCGCCAATGGCAACCCGTCCAGCCGGGCACAAATCCGGGCTACGGCAAGCTGGTTGTCTCGAGTCAGCTCGAACCCGGGCAACGCCGCCGCCGCTCGTTCGACGAACAATTCCACCGCATCGTATCGGGACGCTTCTCCCAGCGTGGGCACGCTGGACGGATCCGGAAAACTCAGCGGCGTCACCGGGAACACGGATTCGCCGCCGATTCCGAGGACCTCGCGGCTGGTGGCCAAGATCGACAGGTCCACGCAGCCACGCAGTAGCGACTCCGCGAGGTAGGCGACCGCCTCCACCAGGTGCTCGCAGTTGTCGAGCACCAGCAAAAGATTCCGTGTCGACAGGAACTCGACCAATACCTCCCTCGCCGGTCTGCCGGCCAGGTTCCGCACGCCCACGGAAGTAGCCACGATGTCGTCCACCAACTCTGGCTCGTGAATGTCGCCGAACTCGACCAGTCTCACCCCGTCCGCGTAACTGCCGCGCAACTTGCTCGCCGCCCGCGCCGCGAGCCGCGTCTTGCCGACCCCACCGATGCCCGTCAGCGTAACCAGACGCGATTCCGACAGCGCCTTCTTGACCTCGGATAGTTGTGCCCTCCGACCGACAAAGCTGGTCAGTTCCAACGGAAGGGCACCCGTATCCCGCTTGCGACGCTGCCGTCCTGGCGCCGGTGCGTGCACTTCCTGCACGTTGTCGGGTTCGCCGCGGATGGTCATCTCCTCGACGGAGTAACCATGGTCGCGCTGGATCCGTTGCAGCTGCTTACCGAGTGCGATGGCGGAGGGGCGCTGTGATGGATCTCGGTCCATCGCGGTTTCGATTGCCGCGCACACGTCGTCGGGGATCCCGCCCGTGCGCAGATCCGGCACCGGTTCGGTGGTGATCCGGAGAAACTGCGCAACGACCTGTTCCCCACTCCGGCGTTCGAAAGCAGCATGTCCGGTGAGGGCACAGAACAACGTGCTTCCCAGTCCGTACACGTCCGACGCCCGACTGGGCGGATCGCCGTCGAGAACCTCGGGAGCAGCAAAAGCCGGCGACGCCATGACCGCTCCAGCGGCGGTCTCGAATCCGCCGGCGATACGGGCAATGCCGAGATCGCACAACGCCGGCTCCCCGTATTCGGTGAACAGGATATTCGCCGGTTTGACGTCGCGATGTACGATACCGAGCCGGTGCGCCGTCTCGAGCGCCCCGGCCACCTTGATCCCAAGCCGCAGCACCTCGTCCACAGGAAGCGGACCGTCCCTGCGGATCCGGTCCTCGAGGGATCCGCGCGCGTGGCACTGCATCACCAAATATGGTCTCCCAGACGAGATCTCGCCGATCTGCAGGAGCCCGACGATGTTCGGATGGCCGGTCAGTCGCCCCATCGCGCGTTGCTCCCGCAGAAACCGCGCTCTGTTTTCCTCGTCCGGTTCAGCGGTGAGCACCTTCACCGCGACGACGCGATCCAACCCGCGCTGGGTGCATCGGTAGACCACGCCGAACCCGCCCCGCCCGATCTCCTCGGCATCCTCGAACCCCACCGAACTCAGCTCCGCGACTGGTGGAGCCGCCACATCCCGGTGCGTTCTGAGGGGGTCGTCCTCGACCATATGGGTCACCTGCGATTCACACCCCCCGGAAATTCCTATGTTAGCCCGCTGTGCTGGGGAGGGCCCGATCACGTGGAGCGCTCAGGCGCGTTGTGGGCAGCGGTGAGATGAATACCCGGCGCTTGTCCGCTCCCGCACCGTCCTGCGATTGGTTGCTCATGCTGTGGTGAGTCCGGCCGCGATGCCCCGGACCGAGTGGTCGCCCGCACGGCTGACGTTGCGCATGGCAGCTGGGATCGCCAGCGCCCGGCCTGCTGATGGTGGCGCTCGTCGTGCCGGCGGATCGCTATCGCGCTGCCGCGCTGGTAGCGGGCGTGTTCCCGGTGATCCTGTTCGGGGCGAACACGCGGGCGTCGGCGGTGCGCGGCGGTCGTCACGTCCCCGACCGCCACGTCAACCGGGTTCCACGCCCCCTGATCGCGAAATACGCAGCTGCGCCGAAGCTCAGGTGGTCGTGAGCAGGCCGCCGTCGATGACGAAATCCGACCCGGTGATGTTCGCGGCGCGGCGGCTGGCCAGGAAGACGACCAGGTCGGCGATTTCGTCGGGTCGGGTGAATCGGCCGGTGACCGATTCGGCCGCGACGGACTGCGCGACGGCGTCGGCGTTGCCGCCGGTGGCGTGGGCGATCGTGTGGGCGACGCCGGTGTCGCCCAGCCACAGGTCGGTGGCGACGGGTCCGGGACTGATCGTGTTGACCCGAATGCCCTGGGGGCCCAGCTGTTTCGAGAGTGACTTCGCAACGTTGGTGAGTGCGGCCTTCGCGGCGCTGTAGTCGATGACCGCCGGATCAGCGAGCGTGGAATTGACCGAGCTGATCATGACGATGCTGCCCTGGCCCGCGCCGAGCATGGCCGGAAGCACTGCGCGGGTCGTGCGAATCGCGGCGAGCAGATCCAGCGTGAGCGTGCCCAGCCAATCGTCGTCGGTGACATCGAGGAACCCGGTCAATCTGGGCGTGACCCTGCCGACATTGTTGACGAGAATTCGCGTGTCACCGAACTTCTCTGCGGCGGTGGCCAATTCGATCGCACCGTCCGGGGTGGACAGATCGACCTCGACCGGATGCACCCGGCCACTGTCGGCGAGGGCACGCAACTCGTCACCGGTGTGGCGTGCGCCGGCAACCACGATCGCGCCTTCGTCGACGAGGGTTCGGGTGATGGCCAGACCGATGCCCCGGCTCGCGCCGGTGACTACGGCGAGGGCGTCGGTGAGTCCGAGATCCATGCGGTAGCTCCTCTGTCCGTACGGTCGGTTACAGGCCCTGGTCTGCCAACCAGGCGAGCACGGCGTCCGCGACGTCTTTCCAGCCGCTGTCCACGGTGAGCGAATGGCCGCGGCCCTCGAATTGCCGCAGCTCGGTAACCGCGGTGGAGTCGCGGTACTGCTTCAGTGTGGACCGCGTGACCACATCGGGCACGGTATGGTCCTCGAGTCCCGAGATGAGCAGCAGCGGACCACGATCCGCATTGCCGGTGTCCACCTTCGCTTGGGAATGCAGCACAAAGTTGGCGACGGCGGCCTGGAAAAGCGGGCGGGCCGGTGAGGGAATGGTCCATCGGTCGAACAACTCGTCGGACTCCTGCTCCGGCAGCGCATTCCCGAATCCGAACCGGAATTCCTTGCTGGTCAGGGAGACCGCTTTATGCAGGTTGGCCGGGTTGCCCAGCGCCGGCAGGCCCGCGCGCAACTGCGCGAGCGGCAGCGGCAGCACCCCCTTGATCTGCGCGGGATCGATCGCCACTCCGGCGACGCCGCGTCCCTCGCCCATGAGCTTCTCGGTGATCAGGCCGCCGAACGAGTGGCCGATGATGATGGGCTTCGCGGGCAGGCCATCGATGAGCTCCGCGAAATGTGCTGCGGCATCGTCGATCCCGATATCGGCGACGGCTTCCGGGTGCTCGCGCGCGGATACGACCGTATCGGGTTCGCCCGGCCAGCCCGGCGCAATCGGCGCGTATCCGGCGGCGCGGAAGTGATCGACCCACGGGCCCCAACTTGTGGCATGCAGCCACAAACCGTGGATGAACACCACCGGGGTAGGCGTCTGTGGCATCTCGATCCCTCTCTGCGAAAACCTGGACACGGCGGGACGAGCGGTTCGACCGCGAATCGGCCGGTGCTCACAGCCCCCGTTCACCTCAACACCGCGCAGGTGTGGGCGTCCAAGGCATATCCGGCCCGGATCGATAACCGGAAAGGCATACTTGCAGGCGAAGATTCGTATGGCAGACCGCTGGGGCAGGAAAGCGAGGGGGGATCGTGGACTTGGACCTGCGCCTGCTGCGTTACTTCGTCACCGTCGCCGAGGAACTGCACTTCGGCCGCGCCGCCGCCAGGCTCTACATCAGCCAGCCCGCGCTGTCGAAGCAGATTCGCAAGCTCGAGGATCAGCTCGGCGGCCGGTTGCTCGAACGCGACAGCCGCCACGTAACGCTGACAGCCCGTGGACACCGTGTGCTCTCCGACGCCCGGGACATGATCGCCCTGGCCACGCGAATCAGCGAACAGACCACCGAGTCCGGAGCCGTGCGCATAGCGCACATCTTCGAGTTGCAGACCAGCCGGATCGTCGCGGACGCCTTCGCCGCAGCCTATCCGGACGTTCAACTCATCGAGCGTTCGCTGGACAGCCTCCGGCAGTTGGACGCGCTGCTGGACAAACGGCTCGACGTCGCAATACTGCGCGTCACGGCCCCGATGGCCGCCCGGTATCCGACGGGCTGGCGATTCCATCGCCTGCGTCTCGAACCGATGTATCTGGTCGGCCGCCCGGGTGATCCGCCGAAGGCGGCGGCATCCTTGTTCGAGCGTCCCGTGGAGGTCTTCGCGGACAGTCCCGCATCCGGGCTTTACAACGCGCACGGCGACTACCTCACGACCTTCGAACGACACACCGGAATGTCGATGCGATGGCTCGGTAACCCGGGATCCTTCGGGCATTGCCTGGCCGCCGTGCATCGTGCCACCGACCCGGCCTACGTTCTCGAATTCGAAAGCTACGCAGCACGATACGGTGATGCCGGAATCCCGATGCACCACCCTGTCGAGCTACAGCCGTACTACCCCTGGTGCATCGCCTGGCGCGACGAACCGCTCAGCGCGACCGTCGCGAACTTCCTGCGGATCGCGGAACACACCGCCCGACAGCACAACTGGCACCTCCCACCCCACCACTCGGCCCTTCCCTGGGTTCCCGACGACCCGACCGATTCGACCCAGGCCGCCCTGTCGACCAGCTCGCCCCGGTAGATCCACATTCCCCTCGAGCATCGTTTCAGCCGGTTGGGCGGGTCTGTCCCGAACCGGTGTCGGTCGAGTCGTGACACCACGCCCCGGGCGGTATGAGACCACCATGGCCATCGGCCTTACCACCGCTCGAGGATCCGGACTGACCGGAGTTGTCGGTATTTGCGTCGATCGGCTGTACGGACGGCGTCCTGGTGTCGGTTGCGATCGGCGCGAGCGCTCGAGCGTCTGCGGCGGCGGGCAGTGTCAACGCTGTGGCCGCGAGTGCGCCGGTGATGACCCCACGAACAATGTTGACCTCGGCCACCAAGTCGAACCCCTTCTCTGCATGCAGAATTCGTCGCTGTGATCTCGGCTGGCGAGATCGCGCCCTGAAGCGAGCAGCTGCGGTCGATGGCGGTGACGCATCAACTTCTCAGTTGTCGCTCCGGACATTCAATAGACGGCATGACAGTGCAGGGCGTCGGTGGCACACGCAACTCCATGCTTCCGCTTCCCGTCGGTCCAGAAACGCCTGGTAAAAAGTCGGCAATCCTCACCGTCGTCGAGCCGATTGGTGTTCTCGCGCAACAGGCCTGGGCTGTCACGATGCTGCGGAGCCGCCAGGGTGGGTCTGGCGGGCCACCGACCTTCCTTGCGGGCTCATTGCGCAATAGTCTGGCGAACTCGGGATAATTGGAACATTGTGACACGGGCGGCCGGGCCGTCTCGGAAGGCGAAACGCGCAGGTAACAAGCACGTTTGGATGAATTGGATCGAGTCACGATCCGCAGCAGACCAAAAGGAAAGTGACACAAAATGTCTCACCAGACCTTGCCGGCCACCGGCATTTGGCGAGGCGGGCGCACCTGCCCCCTTTAAGTGAACAGTCGATATCGCCGAGATGGCCGGACATAATCCAGTTCGTATATCGTGAACCGCCGGACTCCATGCATCTGCCGGTAAGCAGGGCGGATATGTGAATGGCTAGTGTTTGTGACGTTTGTTACAGCGCGAAAACCCGGGTGGCCGTGTAATCGTTTCTCAGCCCAGTTAATTCGTGTCGCGAAAAGTTTCGTCCAGGGAGCCATCTCCGTGTCAGCAGCCCCGTCCCCGCAAGAACCCGCACCTTTGTACGCCCGACCGCACGGCGGCGTGCGTCGGCTCATCTGTCGTGGGTCCATGGCGATCCCGAGGTCGGGCTGTATTGGTAAGTCGGTCAACGCAACCCCAGCGCCGGAGGCCTGATCGCCTTCTTGTACCCGCCAACTCATCCACGCCGCAGTCGGCAAGCCTCGCCGAGTGGGTCATGACCAAACCCATCGGTCAGTGTAATGCGTTGACGCAGAATCTAATTTGATGTTCCGACCTCGACCGTCCTGACACCCGCATCTGCGGCGATCGGCTTCAGCTGATAGCGCCTCCGCCGAGGGCAATCACGACGGACTTGTAGTTCGCATAGATGAGTTCGAACTCGACGCTCAGCGCCGCGGAATAGCGCCGTGGCGCGATTCGGCGCTGCCCGAATAACTTTCGAAGAGACAGGACAGAGCCGCCGCGATAACGCATCCAGTACGACCGAACATCATGCTACACAGCCGATTTCAACACTGGCGAGATCGAATCACATTCACATGAGACATGGTCTCGGTTAATCGACGCTACATCTGAAGCGTTTTATGAACAATATTTCGGCCAATGCCGGTCCGGGCGCCGGACGCGCCGCGGTGCAACCGTTTTGGCCGATATTCGTCGAAGGGAACGACATCTTGTCACCATTGAATCGCCGCCGTTTTCTCCACGCATCGGCCGCCGCCGCGGCCGGTGTGGCAGCCAACGGAGCGCTCGAACCGGCGATCGCCAACGCGTCCGGTACCCTCGCCGACATCAAGCACGTCGTAATCTTGATGCAGGAAAACCGTTCGTTCGACCACTACTTCGGCACCCTCAAGGGCGTGCGCGGCTTCTCCGACCGCGCGACGATCCTGCTTTCCGGCGGCAACAGCGTGTTCAACCAGCCCAATGGCGCTGGGCGGCAATACCCCTGGGCCCTCAGCGGAGCCGGCGGCTCGAACGCGCAGACCGAAGCCCAATGCAACGGCGACCTCCCGCACGCCTGGGCCGACCAGCACGCCGCGTGGAACAACGGACACCTCGACGGCTGGATCGCAGCCAAGGGCAACGTGCGCACCATGGGATACCTCAAACGCCAGGACATTCCGTTCCACTACGCGCTGGCCGATAACTGGACGATCTGCGACTCCTACTTCAGTTCGGTACTCAGCGCTACCGGCCCCAACCGCACCTACCACTGGAGTGGCTGGATCGATCCGGCCGGTACCGCCGGTGGACCCGCCTATGACGGTGGCGACGAATCCGGGCTGGGGTGGCAGACCTACGCCGAGGCGCTGCAGAACGCGGGCATCGGCTGGAAGGTCTACCAGAACGCCGCGGATAACTTCGGCGACAACGCACTTGCCTACTTCAAGCAGTTCGCGAACGCCGCCCCCGGCAGCCCACTCGCTGTCAATGGCATGAATTCGGTGCCGGCGACCACCGGCAAAACCCCTGACGACATCGTGGCCGCGATCAAGGCCGACGTCGTTGCCGGCAAACTGCCACAGGTGTCGTGGATCGTGCCCGACCAGGCGTCTTCCGAACACCCCTACGCCCCGCCCAACGATGGCGCCCACTTCGTCCACAACGTGATCAACGCGCTCAACGCCGATCCCAGTGTCTTCAATTCGACGGTGCTGATCCTGAACTACGACGAGAACGACGGATTGTTCGACCACGTGCCGCCGCCGGTGGCACCGGGCGGCACCGCGGACGAATTCCTCAATGGAGTTCCCATCGGCCTCGGCTTCCGGGTGCCGCTGATCGTCATCTCGCCGTGGACACGCGGCGGCTGGGTGAGTTCCGAAGTGTTCGACCACACTTCGGTGCTGCGCTTTCTGGAGGCCTGGACCGCCGCGCTCGGCAAAAAGGCCACCTGTCCGAACATCAGTGCCTGGCGGCGCTCGGTCTGCGGGGACCTGACCGGGCTGTTCAACTTCTCTTCTCCCGTTACCGGCCTGCCGACCCTGCCCGACACCTCTGCGGTGATCGGGCTCGCCACGTGCGCCCCCCAACCCAACCCGGCACCTACATCCAATTCCCAACCCGCACAGGAATCCGGAACCCGCCCAGCCCGTGCTCTGCCCTATCAACCCAACGCCTACCTGGACCATTTCACGTACGGAGCCAATGGCGAAGCCCGTGCCTGGATCACCTTCGCCAATGTCGGCGCGCCCGCGACTCGCGCAGCGCATTTCTCCGCCTACGCCAACGCTTTTCGCTCCGGTGGGCCGTGGCAGTACACGGTCGGGGCGGGTGGCAATGCCAGCGATTTCTACGAGGTCGGCACGGGTTCCGGCAATGGCGCCTACGACCTGACGGTCATCGGCCCCAATCGATTCCTGCGCCGCTTCCAAGGCGACACCACCAAGGCCGGAAAGACCGCATCGGTGGCCAGCTCCTACTCCAACGCACCCAACACCGGAAAGCTCGCCGTCTGGTTCGCCATGACCAACACCGGCACCGCCACGGTTACCTTCACCATCAAAGCCAACCAGTACCGCACAGACGGGCCCTGGACGTACTCGGTCGCGGCCGGCAAGACCGTCAGTGACTATTTCAACGCCGTCGCCTACAACAACGGTTGGTACGACTTCACCGTCACGGTCAATTCCGACACCGGTTGGTCACAACGCTTCACGGGGCACCTCGAAACGGGAACCGCCTCCGTCAGCGGTTGAAATGCACGGCCGGCTATCCGGCTGGCCGAAAGGTGTTCCGGCCCTTTGTTCCTCAGGTGGATGGTTGCGGTGACCGGCCCGGTGGTCACCACTGCCGGGGTGGTGCCGGCGGCGGTGTTCTGCGTATCTGGGGTGTTGCCGCCGGCCACGCTCATTCGGCTGGGTATCGTGGCCGGCATCGGTATCCTGCGCTACACCTTCGTTGTGCGCACGCTCGTGGTCCCAGCTGTGTTCGCCGTTCTCGGCGACCGTGCATTGATCGAACCATCGAAATCGACGGACGAGTACACCGCCA
The DNA here is from genome assembly GCF_053601595.1 of Nocardia sp. NPDC004711. Classification (NCBI taxonomy): domain Bacteria; kingdom Bacillati; phylum Actinomycetota; class Actinomycetes; order Mycobacteriales; family Nocardiaceae; genus Nocardia; species Nocardia sp. NPDC004711. Next base: position 101,363 of record NZ_JBSGCB010000029.1, read on the forward strand.
GGAAGGACGGGCATCATGAATCCGAACCGGCTGCGCCGGCTTTCGTCGGCTATCGGTGTGGCCGTGGCCTGCTCGATCCCGGTCGCCGGAATCGGTCTGTCGGCGTCCGCGCACGCCGACCCACCGGCACCGGTCGCCGGACTTGATTTGGGCCGGTATCTCGGCACCTGGTACCAATTGGCCGCGATACCACAGTATTTCAACCTCATCTGTGCCAGGGACACGCGTGCGGACTATGCACTGGACGCATACGGAGATGTGTCGGTGCACAACTCGTGCACGACGTGGTCCGGCAGCGTGAGCGAGATCCGCGGCACGGCCACGGTCACCGATCCGGTGACGGACGCGCAACTGCACGTCAGTTTCCCCGGCGTGCCAACGCAGGACGCACTGTACGGCCCGACCAACTACATCGTCACCGCACTCGGCGACGACTACTCATGGGCACTGGTCACCGATCCCAACCGTCTGTCGGGATTCGTCCTGTCACGCACCGCAATGCTGGACACCGCCCAGTGGAACGGTGTCAGCGCCGCGATCACGGCGGCGGGGGAGAACACCTGCTGGTATCTGACAACTCCGACTACGGGCGGACTGGACCGCTTCACGCCATTGTGCGTGGAATGACCGATAGCGCAGTTCGTGGCGTGGGTGCCCACACGACAAGCCCGGGTCCGTGAACCGCAGACTGGTCGCGTTGTATGCATCGATAATGAATCGAATTGCGTCTAGGGTTACCGGCATGACGGCATCGATCGCGCTGTTCACCCGAGACCTGCGTGTGCACGACAATCCCGCGCTGGATGCGGCATGCCGTGCGGGGGAGAGGGTGGTGCCGCTGTTCGTTCTCGACGTCGATCTGCTCGCCCAGGTGTCCGACGCGCCCAATCGGATGTGCTTCCTCACCGCCGCGCTCACCGAGCTCGACGCCGAGCTCCGTGCGCGCGGCGGGCGATTGGTGGTGCGGCGCGGCCATGCCGTCGAGGAGGTCGCGGCTGTCGCGGCGGAATCGAACGCGCGCAGCGTGCACGTCGCCGCGGACGTCACCGGCTACAGCGCCCGGCGGGAGGCCGCCCTGCGCGACCGGCTGTCCCGCATCGGCTGCACCCTGCGTGTTCATCCGGCGTCGATCACCGCCGTGGATGCTCGCGCACTGCGGCCCGACACCGGCCGGAGCCACTACGCGGTGTTCACGCCGTACTTTCGGCGCTGGCTGGACACACCGATGCGGCGCCCGCTGGGCGCACCGGCCGCGGTGGCGGTGGCGCCGATCGCGAGCGGGGCGATTCCCGACCCGGCCGCGCTGGGTGCCGGCTCCGGGTCGCCGGAACTGTCCGTGGGCGGGGAGACGACCGGCCGTAGGCTGCTCGCGCACTGGCTGTCCGGTCCGGTGCGCGAGTACGCGCAGGTCAAGGATGTGCCTGCCGTCGATGGGACCTCGGGGCTGTCTGCCTACCTGCACTTCGGTTGCCTGTCCGCAGCCGAGATCGTCTTCCGCGCCGACATCTCCGACCCCGGTGGGTATGCCTTCGTCCGGCAATTGGCCTGGCGCGACTTCTACCATCAGGTGCTGGCGGACCGTCCCGAGGTCGCCACTGCCGACTACCGCGAGGGGGCCCCGTCGTGGCGCAACGATGCGCACGCGGTGGCCGCGTGGCGCGCCGGCCTTACCGGGTACCCGATGGTCGATGCGGGGATGCGGCAGCTCACCGCGCAGGGCCGGATGCCGGGCCGGGCCCGGCTGATCACCGCCAGCTTCCTGGTCAAGACGCTACGGGTGGATTGGCGCGTGGGCGCACGGCATTTCGAGCGCTGGCTGGTCGACGCCGATGTGGCCAACAATCGGATGAACTGGCAGTGGATGGCCGGAACGGGCACCGACACCCGTTCGAGTCGCGTGCTCAACCCGTTGCGTCAAGCCGAGCGGTTCGACCCCGACGGCGACTATGCGCGTCGCTGGCTCCCCGAACTGGCACAACTGTCCGGCGCGGAGATCCACCGGCCCTGGCGGGCGGGTGTGCCGGCGGCGCGATATCCGGCGCCGATCGTCGAATTCAATGGCATGTGACCGGGATTCATGCGGCCGAGAGGCCGGCCGCGGCCGCGCAGTACTGCCACACGCGCTCGGCTGCGGCAGCGGATTCGGTGGTCCGGTGCAGATAGTGCTCGGGTCTGGCGCGCCGGTCGTGCCAGAACCGTCCGGAGACGACATCGGTCGCGGCCAGCCAGACGGCGGTGTCCGCGCCCTGGGCCGGTGTGCGCAGCAGCGGCCGCGTCAGCGCGCGAAACCTCGGCAGTGCGGTGGCCACTCCGGGGGTGTCCACCCATCCCGGATGCATGCAGTGCACCGAGATACCTGCTGTCGCATAATGATCGGACAATATCGGCGTCAGGGCGACCTGCATGCGCTTGGTCCGGGCGTAGGCGATCGCGCCGTGATATTCGCCCGTCCGGTACTCGAAGTCGCTGTTGGGCAGGGCCTGGGTGTACATCCCGCCCGACGACACCAGGATCACCCGTCCGCTCGCCGCGCGCGTCATCGCCGGTGCGAGCTGCTCGGTGAGCAGCAGTGGACCCAGAACGTGTGTGGCCAGGCAGATCTCGTGGCCCTGGGGGCTTTCACCGCGCGCCGCCGGTAGCACGCCGGCGTTGTGGACCAGGACATCCAGTCGCTCGGTGCGCTGGGCGAAGCCGGTCGCGAACCGCCGGATGTCGGCGAGGTCGGAGACGTCGCATCGTTCGACCTCGGGCGCGACGCCCGCCGTCACCGCGGCGATCTGCGCGGCGGCTGCGGCGCCGCGCGACTCGTCCCTGACCAGCAGGGTGACCGCGGCGCCGAGTCCGGTCAAGCCGGCCGCGATGGCCTTGCCGATGCCGGAGTTCGCGCCGGTGACCACGGCGGTCCTGCCGCGCAGCGCGTCCGGCGGCAGCGGCGACCATGAGCGGTGACGCAGCCGGAATCCGGTGCGGCCGTAACCGAGTACCACGGTGCGGTCGAGTGCGTCGTCGAGCGGTGCTGGGAGGTGCAGGGCCATGATCGCCTCCTCTGCGGCCGGACGGGGGAGGGCCCGCCGGCGGTGGTCGCCGAAATCCAACCATCTGATGCATCGATTATGCATCGATTCGATGGTAGCGTCGACGTTGCGAACCGGACAGCTCTTCGGTTCGCCCGAGCGGCGGAGGACCTCATGGCCACGACCCGACATCGCAGGCGCGCACGGCTCACCGCGGCGCTCACCTCGCCCGTCCCTGTTCGGCGACCGTCCGACCGGCAGTACGCCCGTGTCGTCGTCTCGATGGGACCGCTGTGCGCGCGTTGAGCGGCCGGCGCCGCCGGGTCGCGGTGATCGGCAGCGGCGTGGCCGGCCTCACCGCGGCGTGGGTTCTGGCCAAGGACTGCGAAGTGGTGCTCTACGAAGCCGATTCGCGGCTGGGCGGCCATGCGCACACCCATCGGATCGCTGCACGGGCCGATGGCACCGGGCAGCTGCTCGGGGTCGATTCCGGGTTCATCGTGCACAACGATCGCACCTACCCCACTCTGCTTCGACTGTTCGGTGAATTGGGTGTGCGCACACAGGAATCGGATATGTCGATGTCGATCCGTTGTGACGGCTGCGGACTCGAATACGCCGGGGGCAAGGGCGCCCGTGGACTGATCCCGAATCCGGGAGTTCTGGGCAGTGCGCCCTATCTGCGCATGCTCGGCGAAATCATCGGTTTCCATCGCCTGGCGCGCGAAGAGCTCGCCGATTTTGGCGACGACCTGCTCACCCTGGGCGATTTCCTTCGAGTGGGCGGCTTCTCGGCCTATTTCACGGCGCATTTCATGGTTCCGCTGGTGGCCGCGGTCTGGTCCTGCCCGCCGGAGCTGGCGCTGCGGTATCCGGCCCGCTCCCTGTTCACCTTCCTCGATCACCACGGCATGCTGACCGTGTTCGGGTCACCGACCTGGAGGACGGTGACCGGAGGCTCCGCGACCTACGTCGACACCGTCGCGGCGGGCCTGCACGAAGTACGGGCCGGTGTGCCCGTCCGCAAGATCCACCGCGCCGCGCGGACGGTCGCGGTGCGCGACGACGCCGACACGGTGGACTTCTTCGACGCCGCGGTGATCGCCACCCATCCCGACCAGGCCCTGCGGTTGCTGGCCGCGCCGACCCCGGCTGAAACCGCTGTCCTTGCGGCACTGCCCTATTCGACCAACCACACCGTGCTGCACACCGACGAATCGGTGCTGCCGCGCCGTAGCGGCGCCCGCGCCTCGTGGAACTACCGCCTGCCGCACTGCACCGCCGCCCCGGACCGTGTCCTCGTCAGCTATGACCTGACCCGGCTGCAACGCCTACCGGCGAACGCCGGCCGCCGATTCCTGGTCACACTCGGCGACCAGGAGCGGGTGGCACGCGACACCGTCCTGGCCACCATGACCTACGAGCACCCGCAGTACACCCCGTCGGCCATGGCGGCGCGCCGACGTCTGTCCGAAATCGGCGACCACACCGTCGCTTTCGCCGGCGCATACCACGGGTGGGGCTTTCATGAGGACGGCGCATTGTCGGGGCTGCGCGCCGCCGAACGCGTCGGCGGGCGCTGGAGCGGGGGCCCGCCGCTGTCGATCGCCACCGCGCAGGAAGTGCCATGACCCGGCCACGTCTGGTGCGCACCGTGATCCGCCACGACCGCCGCGAACCGATCCGGCACGGATTCGCCTACCGCAGCTACAGCTGGCTGGTGGACCTCGACGAGGTTCCCGTGCCGCCGCGGCCACTGCGCGCGCTGATGGGCTTCCACGCGCGCGATCATCTCGGTGATCCCGCTGCCACCCTGCGCGACAACGTCATCGGGTATCTCGCCGAGCAGGGCATCGATTGTCGCGGCGGGCAGATCCTCATGCTCGCCAATGCCCGGATGCTCGGATACGTCTTCAATCCCCTCACCGTGTATTGGTGCCACGACCTCGCGGGCGCGCTGCGCTGCGTGATCGCCGAGGTGCACAACACCTACGGTGAGCGACACCGCTATCTGGTACCACCCGATCCGCAAGTCGTTGTCGGCAAACAGTTCTACGTCTCGCCGTTCAATCCGGTGACCGGACGCTACCGGCTGCGCGCACCGGTTCCCGGCAGCCGACTGCACCTGGCGATAGCGCTGGAGGACGTCGACGGCCGAACCCGCTTCGAGGCCACCGTGCGCGGTCGGGTCCTGCCCGCGAACCGGCGCACGGTGACCCGTACGGTGCTCGCGCATCCGCTCGAGACCTGGCGCATCGCCGCCCGCATCCGTGCCCAGGGGCTACGCCTGTGGGCGCGAGGCCTGCCGGTCATCCCGCACACACCGCATCGGTCCCAGGAGGCACTGCCGTGACCATCTCGCCATGCCCGGCCCAACCCGCGTCCGCCGCACCGGTCGGTGACCGGTGGCCGGACCTGCCGAGGGTGCCGCGCGGTGTGCGTGTCGTCGTCGGCCGTCCGGTGGTCATGGCATTGTTCGGGCATGCGGTGCGGCGTCTTGCGCTGCGGGTCGAACTGCCCGAGGGCCGACTGCTCGGCGGCGCGGCGCACCACCCGCAGGCGCCCCGCTTGATATTGCACGATCCGCACGCGTTCGCGGCCCGGATCGCCGCGACCGGACTCATCGGATTCGGCGAGGCCTACATGGCCGGTGACTGGTCCGCGCCCGACCCGGCCGCGGTATTGACCGTCCTGGCCGCGCAGATCGACCGGCTGGTACCCGTGCCGCTGCAAGCGCTGCGGTCGCTGGTGCTGCCGGGGCGACCGGAGCGGACCCGTGCCGCCCGTGCCGGTGCGCGCAGCAACGCCGCTCATCATTACGACCTGTCCAACGACTTCTTCGCACTGTTCCTCGACGAGACCATCACCTACTCGTCGGCCTTGTTCGAGGCGCTCGAACCCGCACCGGTGTGGGCGGACCTGGCCGGGGCCCAGGCCCGCAAGATCGACCGGCTCCTGGACGCCGCCGCGGTCGGGCCGGGCAGTTCGGTGCTCGAAATCGGCACCGGCTGGGGCGAACTCGCGATTCGGGCGGCACGCCGCGGCGCCACTGTCCGGTCCATCACCCTGTCGGCGGAGCAACAGCAACTGGCACGCCGACGGGTCGCCGAGGCGGGGCTCGCCGATCGGGTGTCGATCGAGTTGCTCGACTACCGCGACATCGACGGGCACTACGACGCGGTGATCTCGGTCGAGATGATCGAGGCCGTGGGCTACGACTACCTGCCCGGCTATCTCACCACCCTCGAACGCACCCTCGCACCGTCGGGCCGCATCGCTCTGCAGGTGATCACCATGCCGCACGATCGCATGCGGGCGAGCCGCAGGACCCATACCTGGATACAGAAGTACATCTTCCCCGGTGGCTTCCTGCCCTCGGAAGAACTACTGGCACATCTGCTTTCGGCGCATACCGGGCTCGAGATCGTCGATCGGCTGTCGCTGGGACAGCATTACGCCCATACGCTGCGACTCTGGGATGCCCGGTTCGCCGCGGCCGCCGACCGGGTCGGCGCGCTTGGCTTCGACGAGGTCTTCCGGCGCATGTGGCGACTGTATCTCGCATACTCCGAGGCAGGGTTTCGATCCGGGTACCTGGACACGTGGCAGATGGTCCTGCGCCACCGCGAAACTCGGGGCTCGGCGGTGTCGCGATGAACCCCTCGTCACACTGCAGGAGGCAGTCGATGTGCTGGCCGGCCATTCTGATCGAGCAGCAACAGATCTCGCCGATGAGAGCGTCGCGAACGGTCTGCGTGCGCCGGCCCGGGATTCATCGTCTACGCATCGATCCTGTCGAGACCCCCTGTGGCGCGCGAGAGCGGACCGGAGTCGCGTACATCGCGATTCGTGCGGCGCGGCGGTACTTCTCAGCCCACGACCGGCACGCGCAGCTGCGCGAGCGCTTCGGTGAGGCTGGACAGGCGTCGGGCTGGACCCGGCAGGATGAGGGTGTCCCAACCCGGTCCGCCGACGTACACCGTCGCGCCGGCGCCGTCGCACGCCCGAATCGCGGAGGTCAGTGCCGTGGCTTCCTGCTGAGACCACAGCACGACGGTGGCGGGCGCGGAAAGACGGCCCAGGGTATCGGTCAAGGCGGTGGTCGGCACGTCCGGGCCGAGCATGCGGGCTCCCACACCGTGTTCGGCGAGCCCGGCGCGCAGGACTTCCAGAGGCAGCGAGTGGGTTTCGCCGCCGGTGCAGGCCAGGACCAGTGGCGCGGACTCCGCGGTGAGGACCGGCGCGACCGCGCGGTGCAGCGCCGCGACCATGCACCACGACAGCAGATGCTCGACGTCCACGCAGCCTTCGCCCGCGAGCTGACGGCCGATGATCTGCGCGAACACCGGGCGGCACAGGCGATCCCAGGTGTCGACGACGCCGAAGCTGCGCAGATGGTTCTCCAGCAGCTCGCACACCGTGCTGGACTCGAGTGCGAAGGCTGCCGACAACAGGGTCGCCTCGTCGCCCAAGGGCAGGACTGCTCCCTGCGCGGCCGCCGCCGCCCCGGCGGGGGTGGATCCCGCGCGAACGAGCTCGACCATCCGCGACAGCGTCGCGATATCGGTTTCGGTGTAGAGGCGATGCCGTCCGGGCTGGTCCTGGCGCGGGCCGATTCCGTATCGCCGATTCCAGCTGCGCAGCGTCGCGGTGGGCAGGCCCAGCCGTTCGGCCACCGCACGCACCGACAGCCCGGTCTGTTCGGGCGCGGACACAGGGCGGTGCGACATGTCTCGATTGTGCCTGTTCGTCATCGGAAGAGGTGATCACGTGCGGTGTGTGGTGTTCGGCGCCACGGGTTACATCGGTGGCCGGTTGGTGCCGGAGTTGCTGGCAGCCGGTCATTCGGTCCGGGTGCTGGCCCGGGACCCGGGCAAACTCGACGATGCGGCCTGGCGCGACCGCGTGAGTGTGCTGCGTGGTGACGTCACCCGCGCCGAGGACGTGCGGGCCGCGCTGGTGGGTCGAGAGGTGCTCTACTACCTGGTCCATTCGCTGACCCGCGCCGATTTCGCGCGTATCGATCGCGACGCCGCGGGGGTGGTCGCCGCCGAAGCCGATCGTGCCGGACTGGCCCGGGTCGTGTACCTGGGCGGGATCACTCCCTCCGGGCAGGCGCTGTCGCGTCATCTGGCCTCGCGCGCCGAAGTTGGCGAGATCCTGTTGCGCTCGGCAACACCGACCGCGGTGTTGCGGGCCGCGGTCATCATCGGTTCGGGCTCGGCCAGTTTCGAGATGCTGCGCTACCTCACCGAACGGCTGCCGGTGATGGTGACGCCGCGGTGGGTGCGCAACCGCATCCAGCCCATCGCGGTGCGCGATGTCGTCTATTACTTGACCGGTGCCGCCGGACTACCCGGCACGGTCAACGAAGCCTTCGACATCGGCGGGCCCGACGTGCTCACCTATCTGGGCATGATGCGCGGGTACGCCGAGGTCGCCGAGTTGCCACACCGCCTGATCGTGCCGGTCCCCGTGCTCACGCCGTGGTTGTCGGCACAGTGGGTGAATCTGGTGACCCCGGTGCCCCGCGCGATCGCGGTACCGCTGACGGAGTCGCTGGCCAACGATGTGGTGTGCGCTGAACACCGTGTCGCCCAATACATTCCCGACCCACGGGGCGGGCTCACCCCGTATCGGCGCGCAGTGGGCTTGGCCTTGCAGCGCGTCAGGACCTTGGACGTTCCTACCCGATGGTCGGATGCCAGCCCGTCCGACGCCCCGTCGGATCCGCTGCCCACCGATCCGGACTGGTCCGGTGGTTCGGCGTATTCCGATGTGCGAGAACGGAATACCAGCGCAGATCCAACGACCCTCTGGTCGGTGCTGGAGTCGATCGGCGGCACCAATGGCTGGTATTCCTTTCCGCTGGCCTGGGCGTTGCGCGGGTGGCTCGACCGCCTACTCGGCGGTGCCGGCCTGCGCCGGGGACGCCGACATCCGAACCGACTGCGGGAGGGCGAGGCCCTGGACTGGTGGCGGGTCGAACGACTCGAACGTGACCGGCGCATCCTGTTGCGCGCGGAGATGCGGGTTCCCGGGCGAGCCTGGCTGGAACTGACCGTCACCCCACTCGCAGACGGCGGAGCACGCTACCGCCAGCGTGCCCTGTTCGACCCACACGGTCTGGCAGGACACCTCTATTGGCACGCCATCGCCCCGTTCCACGCCGCGATCTTCGGCGGCATGGTCCGCAACATCACCAGCGCCGCCGAGCGGGCGGCAGTGAGTCCCGCGCCGCAGAGCTGCTGATGCTCGATATCCCAGATCTGGACATTCCCACCGTGCGGGCGCGGTGACCCAGAAGGGCGGCGCGAGCGATGTCGTGGCCTGGCAGACCGGCGGTGCCCGGCTGCTGCCGAGAATGCCGGCCGGCACATGTCCATTCAGGAGTTGCCGCGATCGACAGTCGGGGGTCTCTGTCGGTGCGGTGTCCGCGATGGTGAATGTCGTTGCGGCGCTGACCTCTACTAGATCGACGGAGATCAGGAACGAGGTGACGCCAATGGGTGAGTGTGGTGTTCCGGATCCAGTGTGCGCTGACCTGTAGGGCGGCTGTCGGTGTTCGTGGACAAGCTGATCGACCTCGCTTGTCGTCGGGGAGGGGACGGTCGGCCCAGGCCGTTTCGACGATTCGCCAGTAGGGTGCGTAGTTGCGAATGGTCGTCTCTCGCAGTGCTGCCCTCGTCCAGGGCCCCTCATCTAAATCTCATGGAGCACCGGGCAGGGTGGTGCCCCATGTCCGCCCTTTCACTTCGCGTCGCGTGGAGCTTGCATGCCACCGCGCTCGTCGTCACCCTCGCGCTCGCAGCATGCGCCCTGCCCACCGATGCGGCGACTCGAACCGGCCCGCCCGCGATCCGGGTCGATCAGGTCGGCTACATCGTCGGGCAGGCAAAACAGGCGTTCGTCATGGGTTCGGAAAAGGAAGTGAGCCAAGCCGGCTACCGGTTGGTGGACGACCGGGGCACCATCGTGGCCATCGGCCGGGTCGGCGAGCGCACCGGCACCTGGAACAGCAGGTATCCGGCCGTCCACACCGTGGACCTGTCGGCTGTCGACACCCCGGGACGCTACCGACTCGAGCTCACCGGCACGGCCTCCGGGCGCTCCCCACAGTTCCGCATTGCGCCCGCCAAGGACTTGCTCACCCCGCTCGTGGAGAACAACGTGCGCTTCTTCCAAACTCAGCGCGACGGTGCGGATGTCGTGCCCAATGTCCTGCATCGCAAGCCCTCACATCTGGCCGACCGCCACGCAACGGTCTACGCCACCCCGCGGTACAACGAGGACGGCACCGAACTGCTCGACGCGAAGCTGACCCCGGTGGGTGGTCCAGTCGATGTCTCGGGCGGCTGGTCCGACGCTGGTGACTTCCTCAAGTTCACCCACACCGCCGCCTACAGCACCGCCGATCTGCTGCTGGCGCTACGTGCCGCTCCGCACACCGCGGGCCTGGCCGAGGAGGTCGAGCAAGGATTGGCCTGGCTGGACAAGATGTGGGACGGCAAGAGTGGCACTCTCTACGCCCAAGTCGGTATCGGTGCCGGCAACGACCAGATCCGCACCGACCACGATGTGTGGCGGCTGCCCGAGACCGATGACGAACTGGACGTGCAACCGGGTGACCCGGACTACCTGATCAAGAACCGGCCGGTCTTCCGGGCCAACGAGCCCGGCGCGCCGATCAGTCCCAACCTGGCCGGCCGGATGGCAGCTGTCTTCGCGCTCGCGGCGCAGCACAGCGCCAACAGCGATCGGGCCGCTGCCAAGTCCTGGCTGGACAAGGCCGCCGCCGTCTACACCCGGGCCGACACCTCGCCCGAGGGCGAACTGATCACTGCGTTCCCCCACACCTTCTACCCCGAGGACTCCTGGCAGGACGACATGGAGTTCGGGGCCACCGAAATGAGTTTGGCCGCCAAGGCATTGGGCGACCCGCGAGCCGGCGACTGGCAGCACCAGGGCATCGACTGGGCGAAGCAGTACATCGACTCCGACACCAAGGGCACCCTCGGCGTCGCCGACGTCAGCGCACTCGCCCACGCGGACCTGCTCACTATCGTGAAGGCGGACAGCGAGAACGGCGCAGAACTACAAGCTGACCTGCGCCGGCAGTTGGACGACGGGGTGCGCCGGGCTGCCGAGGACCCCTTCGCGGCAGGTGCGGTCTACACCGACTTCGACTCGGTACCACACACTTTCGGCCTGGTCGCCACCGCACAGTTGTATGGGAAGGTCACCGGCGACCACCGCTACGACGAGTTCGGCGCGCAACAGCGTGGCTGGGCACTGGGCGCCAACTCCTGGGGCAGCACCTTCATGATCGGCGCAGGCGAGGTCTACCCGCACTGCCCGGAACACCAAGTGGCCAACCTCGGTGGCAGCCTCGACGGCACGGGCGCGATCCTGCGAGGCGCTGTGGTCAACGGGCCGAACGCCGCAGAAAAACTCGACGAACTCAATACTTTCCCGACGATGAAGCGCTGCTCCTCGAATCCTGGTACGGCCTGGACCGACTTCGACGGGGGCAAGGCCCGCTTCCTCGACGACGTGGGCGCCTGGCAGACCGTGGAACCCTCGACCGACTTCACCTCCACCGCAATGCTGGCCTTCGCCTTGTCCCAGGGATGAACCGAACCGCCATCGACGGCACACCACCCACAATCGCGTCGATGACCGGTCCAGACGGCTCAATGGTGTTGGCCCGATACGCCTCGGCGACCTCGCCAGCGGTCACCGGATCGGCCAGCCACCGGTGTTAGGGCTGGCGAGCGAGCTGCAGCACCCGGCACGTCACCGCTACGGGGATCCCTTCGGCGGCAAGCTCTTTCACGAGCGGGTAGAGCCTTCTCCCGGTATCTGTGCCTGGGACAGACGGCGGCCGCGCGCCGCAGGACCCCGTTCTCCTGTTCGAGCAACCGGATACGGCCTTGGGCACTGCGACATCCTCTCGAGCCTGCCTCACAGCAAGCCATCTCGATTGTCATCGACCCGTGCAGCAGCCCCATTTGGATGCCAAGCATGTCGAGTCGACCCTTGCATTGCTTGAAATTCGCAGGCTGCTCCGAGCCTCGGGCTCACCATCAGCCAGCGGGCTGGATGCGCGCATGGAGGAAATGCAGCTCATGCGAAACCCTGGTGCTGTCACTACCGGTTGTTGGGTTGTTCGTTCCCAACCGCACGCACCGGGTCGGCGAGGCCGCGCAGCCGCGTCAGCAGGACGTCCGCGACGGCACCTGCTCGATAGGTGCTGCCCCCGACCAACGCCGACCAGCGCGAGCAGCCCCGAGCACCTCGTCGACCGCGTCCAGTCTAGGCGCAGGATCGTATGCCGACCGCACCGCGCGCAGCACCTCGGCCGCGACAACCATCGTGTCTGGCTCGGTTCGGGCCGGGGCGCTGGGCTTGCTGGTCGAGGTGGGCTCGGCGGTGGCGCTCGGCGGCGCGGGTGCGGTACAGCTGGCGCGTCGCGGCGACCGAACCACCCCTCATCGTGGTTCGCTCGCTGCGAGCCTGCCTCAACCTAACCGGAAATTAGGTTGCCCTAATTTCGATTCCGAGGTTGGCATCCACAGCAGTCGACGAGGACGCACGCGGTCTACGTCTGGGCACGGATCATCTCGGGCAGGACATTCTCGCCCACCTGTGCTCGGGCGGATGGGGATTGCTGGCGGTCGCGGCGGTGATCGCGGTGGCGGTGACCGCGTGCGCGGCCGTGCTCGGCGTGACCGCCGCCCTGCGCCCGCGATTGGGGATACTCCTGGAACGGATCACCGATGTCTCGATGCTCGTGCCGCCGATTCTGGCGATCCTGCTGGTGATGCTGTCGTGTCCGGACTCCGGAACCCTGGGTCTTGTCGTTGTCGCGGTCGCGATCGGAACCCCGTATTCGGCAAGGGTTTTCGCTGCTGCGGCGGCGTCGATCGCCGCGAGCGGGTATGTGGAGGTGGCGGTGGCCAGCGGGGAATCGTTGCCGTATCTGCTGGGCCGGGAGGTGCTGCCGAATCTGCGCCCCACCATTCTGACGCAGCTGGGGCTGCGCTTCGTCGAGGCGATCTACCTGGTCAGTACCGCCGCATTCCTCCAACTGCCCGCGACGCTGGGCGACTCGAACTGGGCGATCATGGTGCGCGACAACAGCTCCGGCATCATGCTCAACCCGTGGGCCGTCGTCGCGCCCGCGACCGTCATCGCGGTGGTCTCGGTCAGTGTGGCCGTCGCCATCCACACCATCGGCACCCAGGAGCCGTCTCGATGAGCCACCCATCCGTCAACGTCGAGGAACTGACGCTGCTCGATCGACGAAACCGTCTGCCGATCCTGCACGCCGTATCGATGACCCTGCACGCCGGGACCGTCACCGGTCTCACCGGCGGATCCGGAACCGGCAAGACAACGCTCATGCGGGCGCTGCTCGGTGCACTGCCTGCCACGACGCGCCACACCGCCGGATCCATTCATGTTGCGGGCCAGGAGGTGCTGCGGCTCGACCCCGGATCCCTGCGCCGCTTCCGCCGCGCCGAGGTGAGTTTCGTCGGCCAGGATCCGGGTTCGGCGCTCAACCCGGCGATGCGAGTGCACACCATACTGGCCGAAGCGACAACCGATCCGATTCCATCGAGCAGGCTCTGTCACAGGTCGGGCTGCCCCAGGCACTGCTGCGGCGCCGGCGCGGCGAGCTGTCCGGCGGCCAGCAGCGGCGGGTCGCTCTCGCCCGAGCCCTGTTGCGTGGCACACCGATCCTGATCGTCGACGAGCCGTTCGCCGGCCTGGACGTCCACGCTCGCCGCATCGTGGCCGGCCTGCTGCACGAACTCGCCCGTGACGACGGAAGGACAGTACTCGTCTCCGGTCACGACCACGCCACCCTCGACGCTCTGGCCGACCAGCGGATACACCTGGGCACTCATCCCCGCGCGGTATCGAAGGCGGCCGGGGCCACTCGAAAAACCGATGTGGGCCGAAGTTGTTTCACCGCAACGGGAATAGGACTGCGGCGGGCCGGGCGAACCGTACTGAAGGATGTCGCTATCGACGCCCCGTTCGGTGACGTGACAGCCATATTCGGCGAATCCGGTGCGGGCAAAACCACCCTCGCACGCATCCTGTCGGGCCTCGAGCCCGCCGCGACCGGACAGCTGCTTCTCCGCGACCACGAGATCCCGGTGGCCGGGCATCGCCGCGATAAGCGAACCCGTACCCGGGTCCAGCTGGTGCCGCAAAACCCGTTGTCGGCCTTGAATCCGCAACGCACCGTCGGCCAGATCCTCGACCGCCCGCTGGTGCGGCGCGGCATCCAAGACCACGCGACCCGCGCCGCCGCCATCCGAACCGCCCTCGAAGCAGTCGACCTGCGACCGGAATTCGCCGACCGGCGGCCCCACGAGCTGTCCGGCGGCCAGCGCCAACGCGTATCCATCGCTCGCGCACTGGCTTTCGACCCGGATGTGCTGATCTGCGACGAGGCCACCTCCGCACTGGACCCCGCGACCGCCGATGCCATCATGACGCTGCTCGGCGCAACGGCTGCCCGCGACGACATCGCGGTCATCGTCATCGGCCACGACCTCGACCTGCTCACCCGTCACTGCACGGCAGGCATCGTCATCCACGAAGGAGCGCTCCTGGCAGCAGGACCGGTACCCGAGCTGCTGGCCGATCCGGGGTCATGGATGCCCTCCCCGAGATAACCACCGACCGTTCTGAGACGACTTCCGTTCGGCCTTCGACGGATCAGCATGCGTCCTGCACGCTAGCGGGAACGCGGTACCGGTGTGGACGACCCGACGCGATGGCACGAATGCCTTCACACGAAGCAGATTCCGGCTTCAAGCCATTGACGAGGTAACAGCTCAGCTCGGTGCCGCAGCGCAGTCTCGGGAACGAGGCCGTCAGATGCTGCGATCCGCGCGGTCGTGAGGCATATGCGCGGGGGTACGAGACTGGCGCTCCGCAAGGTCTTCGTGGTCCGAGGTACCGGGTCGGAGGGGTTGTTGGACATCGGATTTGGTGATGGCGAGGTAGATGACGAGGGCGAGGATCAGTACGCCGAGGATGGCTACAACGGGGGCATCGCCGAGGCCGAGGCCGAGGCCGCTGTCGTGGGCGGGTTTGGCCAGCCAGTCGGCGATCGAGGCGCCGAGGGGGCGGGTGATGACGTAGGCGGTCCAGAAGCACAGGATCGGGTTCCAGCCCAGCCAGCGGTTACCGGTGGCGGGGATCAAGATCAGGATCGCGAAGAATGCGCCAGGTACGGCGAATCAGTGGCGGACATGTCGAGGTCGCGGCCCCATTGCCCGCCGATCCAGGCGGGCAGCAAGATGCTGTGCCCGAGGCTGGACACCGGGAAGAGCTCGCTCACCCCTTGCAGTGCCCGACGACGATGGATTCCAGATAGGTGATGGCGATGACGGACTCACCTGAGCGAGGTGAGCAGCGTGGTCAGGGCTTGGGACTCGGTCGCGGGGTCCGGCTCGGCGGAGCGTATCGCGTGGAGCACGGTGTCGATCTGGTGGTCGAGGGTGTTCCAGGCGGATTTGTCCATCGGCTGCAGGGTGTCCTGGTCCTTGTCCCACGCGGTTTCGAGGTCCTTGATCCGCGTCTTCGCGTCGGCTTGTTGTCCGGCTTGGACTTTGGCGAGGGTGTCCTGGGTGATGGTGCGGTAGTTCGTGATATCGGCTTTGGGGAAATGCGCGGTCACCGAGCCGGACGCCACCGCCGTGGTGGACGGACCGCCCGTGTTCTCGTCGTCTCCGGCCGCGCTGGAGTGCGGTTGCCCGGCGGCCCATACCAGCAGCGCTCCGGCCAGCACCGCGATGACCGCGTAGTAACCGAGCAGGAGCCGCTCACGTGCCGGGTTCGCGACGGGAACCGTTGTCGCGGTGTTTGTTTGGTTGTCGATAACGTCTGCGCGGGTGCGGGTGAGGTGGACGACAGTGGCCAGGATGGCGGCGAGGAACACAACGCTGGTGGCCGCGGTGCCCAAGCCGAGGCCGTGGTCGGCACGCGCCGAGGCGAACCAGTCGCCGAGGTTGGCCCCCAGCGGACGGGTGAGGATGTAGGCGAGCCAGAAGGACAGCACCGCATTGGCTCCCAGCCGCCATCCGAGCGTGATCGCGGCGATCAGCCCGGCGGGCAGCAGCACCGAGACGCCCGGCACCCATCCGGTCAGCTGCAGCGTCCAGTCTCCGGCCGCCGTGCCGAGGGCGAAGGTGACCAGAACCGCCAGCCAGTAGAACAATTCGCGGGGCAGGGTGACGATGCTGTGGATGGACAGGGTCCGCTCGCGGGCGAACCAGATCCCGAAGACCAGGGCCAGGGCCGCGGCGAAGACGCTGGTGCTCGCCGCGAGTGGCACATTCAGATTGTCGGTGAGGATGTCGGTGTAGAGGGTGCCGGTCACACTGAGCACGACCACCGTCAGCCAGTACACGAACGGCACATATCGGTCCAGCCGCAACTGCCAGGCCAACACGGCGACGAGTACGACCGTGAACAGCAGCGCCGTGAGGGTCAAGCCCACCCCGAGCGAACTGTTGATCCAATCGGCGAAACTCTCACCCACCGTGGTGCACAGGATCTTGATGATCCAGAACCACACCGTGACCTCGGGCACCTTGCTCAGTAAACGCCGGGTCGAATCAACCCTGGAATTCGTCATCTCCGTCACGGCGGGAACCGTAGTGATCAATGACTGTGACGACGCTGAGAAGCGGCGGCTTGCCGTTTCGCCACGTCACTGCTCATCTGCAGCGGCGGCGACTCGATGGCGTCGCCGCACGACCACGACGACCGCGGCGGCGATCACCAACGCCACCAGACCCGCGACGACGTAGCTGGGGCCGCGCAGGGTGTCCTCGAGGTGATGCCAGTTGGCTCCGACTCCGTAACCGGCTACCGCCAGAACCGCAGTCCACGGCAGACAGCCCGCGAGGGTGTAGAGACCGAACCGGACGGCAGGCATACCGGCGATGCCTGCGGGCAATGAGATGAAGGTGCGGATACCGGGCAGCAGGCGGGCCCAGAACACCGAGGACGCACCGCGGCGGACGAACCAGTCCTGGGCTCGGTCGATGTCGTCGGCGCGCAGGAAGATGTAGCGGCCCCAGCGGTGCAGCAGAGGGCGGCCGCCGTAGCGGCCTGCCAGCCAGGCCAGGTAGCTGCCGAGCACATTGCCGGCGGTGCCGGCGGCGATCACGGCGATCAGATTGGGGTGCGGGCCGCTGACCGCACCCGCCGCCAAGGCTCCGCCCAACAGCATGGTGATTTCGGACGGGATCGGGATGCATGCCGATTCGGCGGCCATGAGCAGCAGGATCGCGGTGAGACCGTAGGTGAGGATCAGGTGCTGCACGGCACCGCCTCGTTCGGACCCGGTGAGTTCGATAGCACCGCGCCACGGTGACAAAGCGGCGCTGAGAACACGCTGAGACCGCGCCCGAGATCCGACCCGGCGTGGTCGAGAATGCCAGGCATGCCCCTCCTCGACATCGTGTACGCCCCGTCCCGGCGGGGTCTGCGGGTGCGCTCGGCACTCACCGCGGCAGCGGTGGTCACGGTCGTGGTGCTGCTCGGAGCGGTGGTCATCCTGTCCCTGCTGTACCGGTCGCTGTACGAGATCACCGCACAGCTGCACACCAGGACACCAGCCGCACTGGACCCGGTGCTGCTGAACGCCAGCTCGCACATCGAAATCGTGCAGATCATCGACGCCACCGGTGCGATGGTGCGTTCGTCGGCCGCCGCTCCCACCCGCCCTCTCGTCGCTCCGGCGACCGACGCGGTGACCGGACTGTCCGTCGACGGGCACCACGGCCCGGCGAGAACATTCACCGTCCTGGCCGCGGTCAGCATGATCGCGACCTCTTGGACCTGCTCCTTCAGGAACCACTGCATGAATTGCTCACCCTGGTAATCGCCCTCTTCGCGGGCGGTCTTGGCGAGCTGGACGATCTGCTCGGTGACCGATTGCTCCTGGGCCGACCGGAGAGGGGTCAGAATCCGTGCCGTGAAGTGATCAGAATTGGCATGCCGTTGACAGCACTTGAGTAATGGCATGGTGAATGTCGTGAACGCAGCCCAGTGTGCGCTGACGTGGTCGACTTGTTCACTGTGGGCAGGGTCCCCGCCCGGGCTGACGATATCCGGGGATATGTCAGCGCGAGGTGTGCAGTGGCGCCCGCGCCAGAACGCGTCAATGTAGCCGATGAACGAAACATTGGACATTCGATGCTCGAACACAGCGCACCTGGTGGTGATTCCGGCCCTGAGTCGTTGTGCAGGAAGGGATTTGGTCCTGCCGAGATGATCAGCAGGTCGGTAAGGGCGGCGCAGGCTCGAATACGACCGGCAGTTCGACCAGGGCACGTTGCATAGGCCCCGGCCGCCAACGGAGTTCGGTGTCGGCGACGGCAAGCCGGAGTTCGGGGAGGGCCTCCAACAGCTGGTCTACGGCGCATTGCGCAATCAGATATGCGAGCGGCTGCGCGGGGCACGCGTGCGGGCCGGCGCTCCACGCCAGGTGGGCGCGGTTGCCGCTGCGTCGATCGCCGGTGATCTCGGGATCGTTGTTGCAAGCGGCCACGCTGACGACCACGGGTTGGTGAGCAGGCAGCCGAACTCCGTCGAGCAGAGTCGGACGCACGGGATAGCGGACGCAGTTGTTGGGCAGGGGCGGGTCGGTGAACAGCACGTGTTCCAATGCGTCGGTAGTGGATACGGCGCCACTGATGATGTCGTCGCTGAACGGCTCATCGATGAGCAGCAGGCGCAGCGCGTTGGTAATCAGTGACTGAAGGGGATCCATTCCGATGCCGTAGAACAACAGGAGCTGTTGAAGGATTTCGTCGTCGCCGAGTGCGGCGCCATGGTGCAGGAGACGACTGGCCATATCGGTCGCCGGTGTGGCTTGCTTGAACTGCATCAGCTCGAACAGCGAAGCGTCGAGTTCACGGCCGGCCTTCTGCACGTCTACGCCATCTGCGATGGCGGCAAGTTGTGCGGCCGCTTTCCGGCCGATGGCGGGTGGACAGCCCAGTAGGTCGGTGATCACCGCGAAGACGAGTGGCGAAGCGTAGTCGGCGACCAGATCCGCGGTCCCCGTGGTGCAGAAAGCGTTGATCAGGGGTACGGCGGTGCGCTCGACAGCTCGCCGCACGGCATGCAGGTCGACGTCCCCGAGTGCCGCAATGACCACCGACCGGAGCCGGGTGTGCGCGTGACCTGTATTGCGCATCGGGATAGGCCGCCAGCCCAGCACCGGAAGCGCCGGACAGTTTTCCTCG
>NZ_JBSGCB010000030.1:0-120316 GCF_053601595.1 Nocardia sp. NPDC004711
TTTTTTTTTTTTTTATCTCTTCTCGTGTTGTTTGTCGCGTTGTGTTTCTCCCCGGGGGGGCGCCCTGACTCGGCGCCCCCCCGCCACTGTTTTCCGGAGTTTCGTGCAGCTCGGGTCAAGCTGCGCGGGCGCGGCTCACGATGCCCAGGCAGAGCGCGCACCCGGCGGCGAGGACGCCGAACATGGCCGGGTAGCCGATGCCGGTGCTGTCGTGGCAGACCGCCATGACGGCCGGGACACCGAAGCCGAGGTAGCTGACCGCGTAGAACACCGCGGTCAGTCCCGCGAGGTCGTCGGGCCGCGCCATGCGCTCGATCTCGAGCAGGCCCGCGACCAGGCCGCTGCCGAAGCCCATACCCAATGCGATGGCGGTCAGCACGGTCAGCCACATGGTGAGGGTGGCGGAAGCCGCTGCGGCCAGCACCATTCCGCTGATCACCAGGCTCAGCGCCAGGACCGGCAGGCGCAGCGAGCCCGGCCGGTCGATGCGGCGGGCGACGGACTGGATGCCGAACCCGCAGCCCAGCGTGATGACCGTGATGAGGGCCGAGAAGGCGATGGGCGCGCCGTGGACCTTGGGCATCATGAGGGTCGGCATGATGGCGTAGGCCGCCGCCGACGAGGTGAACAGCCACAGGCACACCGGCAGCGCCACGGTGCGGAAGCGGTGGTGCGCAGCGGCGGGGACCTTCAGATCGTCCAGCAGCCGACCCGGATTCGCCTGCGGGGCAGTGGTTTCCGGGGTGCGGAACAGCAGCACGGCCGCCAGCACGCACAGCGTCGCATTGATCAGGTAGGCGAGGGTGTCCGGCCACGGCGCCCACTGGGCCAGCACTCCGGCCACGCCCGCGCCCACGCCGAAGCCGCCGGTGAGGCTCATGGCCGAGCGTCGCGCCCCGGTGCCCGAGGCGGTCTCGGCCGTGAACGGCGGCTGCGAGAGTTCCTTGAGCCAGCTGCTGCCCACTGCCATGGCCAGGCCCAGCGCGATGCCACACAGCACGCGTCCGGCGGAAAGCATGGGGACGGAAGCGGATCCGAAGGCCAGCAGGGTCGAGCCGGTGGCCGCGATGAAGGGCGCGGGCCGCATGAGCGGGCGGCGGCCGTAGCGGTCGGAGAGCGGGCCGCCGATGAGCAGCGCGGGGACGATGCCCAGCACGTATTCGAACAGCAGCAGATCCACGGTGGTGACGGGCAGCCCGTCCCGCTTGTACATGACCAGTAGCGGCGTGAATTCATTGCCGCCCCAGGCGATCGCGAAGATCGCCGCGGCCACGCCGAGCCACGCCCTGGGATGGGTGCCGATACCGGTGGTGTGGGTGCCGACGGCTGTCAGCGTCGCCATCACAGTCCTCTCAGGGTCACGCCGTGCACGTCGGTGAGGTGCTCGGCGAGTGCTTCGGCGAAACCGGCGGCGTCGGCGGCTTCGATCAGATCGGCGAGCCGGGTGTGCTGCTCGATGATCCGGTGCGGATGGGTCTCGCCCCGGTGCAGTGCAACGCTGTTCATCCGGCGCTGGCGCTCGCGCAGCGAGTCGTAGAAGCCGATGAGCAGTGGATTGTCGGCGGCCACCACGTACTCGCGATGGAAATCGGCGTCCACGATGGCGAATTCGTCGAGGTCGCCCGCGCCGGCGAGTTCGCCCTGGCGGTCCAGGGATTCGCGCAGCCGGGGGATCAGCCCCGCGCGGGCGATGCGGGTGAGTGCGTCCACCGCGCCGGTTTCCACGATGTAGCGGGCATGGATCACATGCTCGGCCTCGCGTGAGGGCACCGGCACCACCAGGGCACCGCGCTTGGGGTAGAGCCGCATCCAGCCCTCGGTCTCGAGCCGGAGGAAGGCCTCGCGGACCGGGGTGCGGGAGGTGCCCAGCTCCCCGGCCATCTCGTTCTCGCTGACCAGCTCCCCGCCCGGCAGGTCGCCGCTCAGGATACGTTCCTTGATTTCGCGGTAGGCCCGCTCGGCGGCGGAGAAGGTCTTGGACACAACTTGCATACTAGGGGTGCCATGGGATGATTTGCCCGAATGTGGCGGGCTTCACCCGTGGGCTGAAAGAGTTGCGCCACAACCCTCTCACCCATAATGATTCACGTTGTTGGCAATACGTCAGTAAGTTGCCCTATTTCCGGGACGAGGAGGTCCGCATGGGGAACGATGCCCCGCCGCTGAACGAGGTCGTGAACGGTGGTCTGGAGTTCACGATTCCGATCGCGCACAAGATGGGGGTGCGTGCCGACGAGGTGCGCCCCGGTTTCGCCGCCACCACGGTGCCGGTCGAGGGCAATGGCAATCACTTCGGCGTCATGTACGCCGGCGTGCTGTTCACCGTCGCGGAGATCCTGGGCGGCGCGCTCGCCATCGCCAGCTTCGACACCGCCAAGTACTTCCCCCTGGTGAAGGATCTGCACATCTTCTTCCGCAAGCCCGCCGCCACCGATGTGCGCGCCGAGGCCACGCTGTCGGAGGCGGAGATCGCGCGCATCACCGAGGAGGTCGAGGCCAAGGGCAAGGCCGACTTCACCCTCGAGGCCGTGGTGACCGATGCCAATGGCGTGGTGGTGGCCGAGACCAAGGGTCTGTACCAGTTGCGCGCCCACGGCAAGTGAGCCGGAACGACCGAGCCCCGGAGGAAAACCTCCGGGGCTCGGTCGTTCTCGCGGGCGTGTCAGGCGATGATGATCCAGCCCTTGCAGCCGGTGCCGGCGCTGCCCGGCCACTCCGAGCCGGAGACCTCGAAGGGGATGACCCCGGGCATCGGGGTGCCCAGGTCGATCCGGGTGGTCTGGGCGCCGTAGGTGTCGGGCAGCGGGGTGCGCTGTCCGTTCATGTCGATCTTGGCGTCGTCGGTGAAGTTGTTGGAGGTGGTGATCTCCAGCGTGGTCGGCGTGAACGAGTGGGCCAGCAGGGTGGTCTGGGCGCAGCGGCCCTTGGAGTAGTCGAGCGTGATCTGCTGCGGGGCCGCGTCGGCGGACGCGGGGGCGGCGAAGGCGCCGGAGGCGGCGCAGGCGAGCGTGGCCAGGGCGATGCGGCGGAGGTACACGGTCTTCACGAACAGAACCCCTTTTCCTGTGGTCACGACGGTGAATCCCCCCGATCGACGACGATCATGCCGTGACCGACCCGCCGGCACGCGGCGGACGCGCGGAAGAATCCGCGCGGATCAGCGGATGCGCAGCGGCAGGTTGCGGTGACGGCGCACGAAGATGCTCGGAAACCACTGCGGCGGGGCGTCTTCGACGAGGGTGAATCCGGTGGTGCGGTCCAGCAGCGCGGTCAGGGCCGTGGTGGCCTCCAGTTTGGCCAGCGCCGAGCCGATGCAGAAGTGGATGCCGCGCCCGAAGGCGAGATTGTTGGCCCCGCTGCGGCGGTCCAGGTCGATGGCGTCGGGATGCTCGAAGCGGGCCGGATCCCGATTGGCCGCACCCCACAGCAGCAGCACGTGGCTGCCCGCGGGAATCTCGGTGCCGCCCAGGGCGGTATCGGAGGTGACGTGCCGATGATGGCCGCGGAAGGGTGATTCCAGCCGCAGCGCCTCGTCGAGGAACGCGGGCAGCAGCGCGGGTTCGCGGCGCAGCTCGTCCTGGAGTTCGGGGCGGGTGGCGAGCAGGCGCGCGGCGTTGGCGATCAGCCCGGCGGTGGATTCGCCGCCCGCGCCGACGAGTTGGACCAGGATCAGCACCGCCACCGCCTCGGTGATGTCGCCGGCCGTGCAGGCGCGGGCCAGTACGCCGAGCAGGTCGTCGCCCGGATCCTGTCGGGCGGCGGCGAATCTGGTGTGCAGATGGGCGGCCAGCTCGGTGGCGGCGGTGACCAGCTGTCCGAAGCGTTCGGCCTCGACGACTCCGCTCAGCATCTCGGTGCTGTCGTAGGCCCACATGAGCAGGTGCGGCACATCCGCATCCGGCAGCCCGATGATGTCGGCGACCAGCGCCAGCGGCAGCCGGTCGGCCATGCCGGTCGCCCAGTCGATGCGATCGTCGTGCAGCTGCTCGGCCCACAACCGGTCCACCAGCTCGGCGGCGGTGGGTCCGAGCCCGCGAATCCGCTTGGCCAGCAAGGGCTGGACCAGTTTCCGCTGTGCCTGGTGGCTGGGATCGTCCTCGGTGGCCAGCACGTGGATGGCCTGGCCGCCGCCGTCCATGTCGAAGGTGGCGGGCGGCCGACCCTCCTGCCGCAGCAGCGCGCCGGTGAGGTGCGAGGAGAACTCGGCGGGCCGATTCACCGCCTCGGTCACCAGATCCCACGAGGTCACCAGGTAGAAGTCGGTGCCCGGGATGCGGTACACCGGCGATTCCTCGCGCAGTCGCCGGTACAGCGGATAGGGATCGTCGAGGTGCGCGGGGTCGAACAGGTCGAGGGCGTGGGGTGAGGTCCGGGTCATGCGCCCACGGTTTCCGGCCCTGTACGGACTGTCAACGGCCGTCTCGCCGTGAGACGGCCGCCGCGCGGTGACCCACTCGTATGCAGGGGTTTTGCGCGCGTCTCGAGACTCCGGGCCTCCGTACCGGACAGCCGATTAGTATCGAACGGTTACGCGATAACGCTGCTGGCCCAGGAGGCTCGGGTGATCGTGCGCGACCGGAAGTGGATGGGATGGGGAGCCGGGGCGGTGCTCTCGGTGGTCGCCCTGCTGGTGACGGTTCTCGCGGTGAACGGACCGGTGGCGCGGGCCCTGCCGGCTGCCCCCGACACCGTCGCCATCGACAGCGGCAGCCTGCACGGCGTGCTCGCCCCGGACTACCGGCTCTTCAATGGAATCCCTTACGCCGCACCGCCGGTGGGCGCGCTGCGCTGGCGGCCGCCCACACCCGTGCCGCCATGGCCGGGCGTCCGCGAGGCCCGCGACGCCGGGCCGAAATGCGCGCAGGCCACGGGCGCGGGCGGGCTGCGCTCGACCGATGAGGACTGCCTCTACCTGAACGTCTGGACGCCGCCCACCCTGCCCGCCGACGGCCGCAGGCTGCCGGTCATGGTGTGGATTCACGGCGGCGGCCTGCAGACGGGCACCGGAAGCATGTACGGCGCAGCGCCTCTGGTGTCGCAGCCCGATGGCGACAGCATCGTGGTCACCATCAACTACCGGCTCGGGACGTTCGGCTTCCTGGCCGCCTCGGCACTGGACGAGGGCGACGGCTCGGGGGACTACGGGCTGATGGATCAGCAGGCCGCGCTGCGCTGGGTGCAGCGCAATATCGCGGCGTTCGGCGGCGACCCGAGCCGGGTGACGGTGGATGGTGAATCGGCAGGCGGGGTTTCGATCTGCGCGCAGCTGGCCACGCCCTCCTCGGCCGGGCTGTTCCACGCGGCCATGATGCAGAGCGGACTGTGCGCCGGGCAGGCCCTCGCCGCCGCCGAGGCCGAGGGTGATGCCTGGGCAGCCGGAGCCGGATGCCCGGGAGCGGACGCGGCCTGTCTGCGCAGTCTTCCGGCAGACGTGCTCGTCGATCGCGCACCCGAGTCGGCGAATGTGGTGTACGGCAACGACTATCTCCCGCGCGATCCCATTGCCGTGCTGAAAGCCGGTGGGATGAACCATGTTCCGACCTTCATCGGCTCCAACCATGACGAGATGGCGCTGTGGGTGTGGATGGATTACGGCATCCCGCTCGGCGCCAGGATGACCGCCGCGGACTATCCCACCCTGCTCGCTACCCGGTTGGGCGGCATGGACCGGGCGCAGGTCGATCGGATCATGGCGGAGTACCCCCTCGGCGACTACGCGCAGCCCACGCTGGCGCTCGTCCGGGCCTGGACCGACAAGTTCGTCTGCGGGATGGCCGACCAGCTCGGCGACTTCGGCCGCCAGAATCCCACCTACGTCTACGAATTCGACGACCGGACCGCCCTGGCCCCGCCCAGCACCTTCCCGATGGGCGCCTACCACGCCGCGGAACTCCCCTCCCTCTTCGACCTCGTGCAGGCCGGCCCGCTCCTGCACGTCGCCATGACCCCCGGCCAGCAGCGCCTGCAGGACGAAATGCGCCGCTACTGGACCCGCTTCATCACCGCGGGCACCGCGGATCCGCAAGGATTGCCCGCCATCCCGCAATACACCACGGCCGCACCGTCATTCCTCTCCTTCCGTCCCGGCGGCAACCAGTTCTCCGATGCCTTCTACGCCGACCACCGCTGCGAGTTCTGGAGCGACCTGGTGCGGTAGGCGGGGCGCCGATGGAAGGCGGCTCAGTGGCGACCGCCGGCCGAGGTCGGGCGGCCCGGCGCCTGGGAGGTGGCCGAGGTGTGCGGACCGGTGGCGGGTGTGTGGTCGAAAGCGACGACCACCCCACCGAGGACCGCCAGCACCGCGGCGGCGACGGCAGCCGCCCACAGGGCGGGCCTGGACGTCCGGCGTCCCGGCTGCGATCGGTCGTCGCCGGCGTCTCCGGGTCGGGGCGGCGGCGAGGTCGGGAGTCGTTTCGCCACCATCGGCTCCGGCTGGGGTGCAGCGGATCTCGGCTGTGGCACGGATGCGTGCTCGGGTGATGGTGCGGCGGCCGCGGCCGATATGCCCGGCGGCAGGACGCGTGCCGCGGAGTCGGGGCGGGAACGGGCACGCAGCGTGCGGGCGGCGAGCAGGGTGGCGCCGCGGATCACCGTGTGTGCCGGATCGGTGGCGGTGATGATCGGGACTTCGGTTGCGGCGGAGAGGTTCTCGGTGAGGAGCGGAATCGCCGAGCTGCCACCGGTGAGGACGATGCAGTCGACGGCGTGGCCGGTTCGGAGCGCGCTGTCGAGTGATTGCGTGATGCGCTGCACAGCCTGCCATACCGGATCGGCGATCACGGACTCCAGCTCCGATCGCACGATGCGCAGATTGTCGCGGATGCCGGGCAGATTCACCTCGATGGTGGCGGAGACATTGCTCGACAGCTGATGTTTGGCGCGCGTGACTCCGGTGCGCAGCTCGCGCAGCGCGGGCCAATTGCGGCGATCGGCGGGATCGAATCCGGGGTGCGCGGCGGCCACCTGGTCCAGCACGTGCGCCACGAACAGGGAATCCACCAGGTCACCACCGAATTCGTGGCAGTGGACGGCCTGATCGACTCGGAGGCTGTCACCGATCGCCGTCACCACGGCCACGTCCATACCCGACCTGCCGACATTGCACAGCAGCAGTGTGGCTTCCGGATCCATCTCGCCGGACGCCCGCAGCGCGGCGACGGCGGACTCGGCCTCGCTGACGAGTGTTGCGTGAGTATGATTCTGCGCCAATGACTCTCGGAGCTCGCGCACGGCCTGCTCGGTCCACGTCGCCGGGTGCGCGACGACGGCGGTGCATCCCGGCTCGAGCAGCAGGGCGATCGCGGTGGCGACCAGTTGGGCCCCGGTCCGGGCGGTGCCGTCGCCCGCGACCACGGGAATCGGATCACCCACCCGTGTGGTGAAATCCCGGAATTCGCACTTCGAGTCGGAATGCGCGTAGGTGCCGGCCAGCGTGCCGAGTACCGGGCGGTCGGCGGATTCGAAACGAATTACGGCGGGAATTCGGGCACTCCGCCGGTTACTGTTCGAGGCGCGCACGAATGCGTCGGATCCGATGACTATGCCCAGCGCCTCTGCCATGCTGCGGCTCCATTCCGTCGTCGGGGATATTCGCTCGTGCGAAAACAGTAGGAACCCGAACTGGTAACCCGCTGTGTACCGGCTGTGCGTGCGCTGTCCGGATGCTCAGGGCCACTTGCCTCGAATCCACAGCCCGCTCCGAGCGTTCTCCCAGATCAGAGTCATAGCCTCCTCTTCAACTGACCACGAGGAACGCCCCCACGGTATCGAGAGGAAAAGGCAATGGCTGTCGACGCGGAGTCAAACGGTTCGGCCCAGATCGGACCGATCGGCCTGGGAATCAGCGGTGACGTATTCCACGAATCGCCGGCCGTGGAATTCGGAAGCATCGGTGAATCATCGGCGTCGAGTGAGGTGAACATCTCACTCGACCATTCCGAGGCCATCGGCCCGGGCTTCGACGTGCAATCCATCGACCAGTCGGAATCGGTCGCGCAGAGCTCGAGTTTCGACATCGGCCCGCACGGCAGTGATGTCGGAATTGCGAACACGGACCTCGCCGATCACCAGCACCACGCCTTCCGGGGGCAAACCGCCTTCGCCGAACACGAGAGCTTCAGCGAACACCAGAGCTTCGGTGAGCGTGAGCATTTCCAGGGTCGCGAGGGCTTCGGTGAGCGTGAGCATTTCCAGGGTCGCGAGGGCTTCGGTGAGCGCGATGGAATCGGCGCGCGTGAGGGTGCTGGGTGGGGCGAAAACCACAGCGCCCGACCGGTATTCGATGACCATGCCCGCTTCGACGACCATGCCCGCTTCGATGACCGGGAGCGTTTCGACACCCGTGCGACGTTGAGCGATCACGAGCGTATGGACGCCAGCGAGCGATTCGACCAGCGTGAGCACTTCGACGTCCACGAGGGTCTTCACACCCGCGGCGAATTCGGCGAGCACAGCAACTTCGACACATGTGCTGATTTCGGTGAGCGTGGTGATTTCGGCGACCACCGTGATTTCGGCGACCGCGGTGACTTCGGCCGCCCGGCCTTCGGCAACCCCGCAAACATTCGTGGCGACCTCGGATCCCACGACCACGACCGATCCGGCGACCACAACGGCTTCGGTGACCACCCCGGCCACGGCCAGCCCGCCAACTGGGGCGGCCACCCGAACCCCGGCGGCCCCGACCACCGGGGCGACGGCCGACCAGGTGAGCCCGATCGCTCCCACGATCATGGCCGCCCCGGTGGGCATGGTGGTCCCGGTGAGCAGGGTGGATCTGGCGAGCATGGCGGGTCGGGGCTGCGTGGTGGCTCGGATGGGCATGGGGGTTCCGGTGAGCATGGGCAGCATGGTGGGCCTGGTGGGACGGGGCAGGCTGGGGCGCACGGGGGTTCGGATGGGCACCGTGGTGTGAGCGGGCACGGGGATGTTGGCGGGCATGTGGCCGGTGGGGGCGGGACGGGTGCGTCTGCGGGGGTTGGGGCGCATGCCGGGAACGGGGCGCAGCATCCGGATCAGGGGCAGCGGGGTGCGGGAACGGCGGGGGAGCGGTTCGGGGGGAATGGGGTTGGCGGGGGTGAGGGGAACGCGGGCGGTGGTTTGCAGGAGCGGAGTGGACTGTCGGTTGGAGCTTCGGGGGCGAGTGGCGGCGGCGTTTCCGGTGAGTTGGGTGCATCGCACGGAGCGGGGTTGTCGTCGTCGTTGTCGTCGGGGGGCTCGCTCGGGGCGTCCGGGGTGGGTGGCAGCGTCGGTGGGTTCAATTCCTCCGGTGTGAGCGGTCTTCATGCGGGGCAGGGGATTTCGGCTGGTATGGGCTCCACGGCGGCCGTGTCGAATGCCGCTGTGCCGGGCGCGGCCGTGTCGGGTGCGGCGGTGGCGAATGCGGTGGCGCCGGTGGCGGTGACGCCGGTGTCGACGGCCGTGCCGTCCAATGCCGCGGCACAGCCCATTTCGGACACGCTGTCGAAGGCGGCCGCGGTGCCGACGCCGGGTGCGGTGGCGAATTCCTTCGCGCTGACCAGCGCCTCGGTGCACCCGGCGGCCACCGCGCCGGCCGCCGATCTGGGCGCCGTCGGGAGCTCTTCGCTCGGGCAGACGGCAACCCCGGGCGCGGATGCGGCTGGGATCCCCGCCCATTCGACGATCCCGGCCACGCCCGGCGGCGCGCCTGCGCCGACCACGTCGGGAGGCGGGACCGGACAGGTCGGCGTGTCTGCCAATGGCGCTGGAACGGCGACGCCCCCGAGCACGCACCCCACCGCCGGGGCGACCGCGCCCGGTGCTGATCTGGGCGGGAGCGCCACCGGAGGTGCGGACGCGCACGCCGGCACCAACGCCGATGCGCTGCTGGCCGGCGGCGGGTCCACTCCCGCCCCCGCGCCCACGCCGGTGACGGCGGACTCCTCGCATGTGGCAACGACTTCCGTCGTACCGACCACCGCGCCCGCCACCCCCGCGCCCGCCGCCGTGACCACGGTGCCCGACCACACCGCGGTCACGACGGCGCCGCATCCGGTCGACCTCACCGCGACGGATTCGGGGGCGGTCGATCACAGCGGGTTGTCGGCATCCGGGAGCGGGCTGTCGACGGGGTTGACCTCGGACCCCGGAACCTCGTTGTCGCACAGTGCCGTCGACACCTCGCACCCGACGTCCACCGGCGACATGCACCACTGAAAACACCGTGACCGGTCCGCCGCGCCCGCATCCGGCGCGGCGGACCACCCGGCAATCCTCCCATCGCATCGAAGGAGTAGGCAGTGACCGCGATCAGCACGGTCTTCGCGGCGAAGACCACCGCGGCGACCGACCCCATGGCAGCGCTGCTGGGCGAGCTGCGGTCGATGACCGACGGTCTCGGCCGGTCCGACCTGTCGAATCGCCTGATGTCGGCGCGGCAGCGGATCACCGACGCCCGCCTGCGCATCCTCGTGACGGGGGAGTCGAAGAAGGGCATCAGCTCGGTGGTCAACGCGCTCGTCGCGGCCGACGTCTGCCCGACCGGCGCCGCGCGGCCGGGGCGCGTCACACACCGGCCGATCGTCATCGAATTCGGTGAAACCCGGACCGGCCGGTCCGGTGGCCCGGGCGATCCGGACGAGGTCACCGTGCCCGCGTCACTGCTCGCCGACGGCGTCGTCCTGATCGACACCCCCGGCGTGACCGGAACCGATTCCCGGCAGGCCGCCGCCCTGCTCGAGTTGCTGCCCACCGTGGACGCGGTCCTGTTCGTCTCCGACGCCAGCCAGGAATACACCGCGCCGGAAATCCGCCTCCTGCAACAGATTCACCAGCTGTGCCCGATGGTCGCCTGCGTGATCAACAAGATCGACAGTTATGTGCGGTGGGCGGACATCCAGCAGGCGAACCGCAAACACCTCACCGATGCCGGCCTCGGCCTGCCGATTCTGCCCGTCTCCGCGAAGCTGCACATGATGTCGAGCCGGCTGGCCGATCCGGCTCTCGAGGTCGAATCCGGGATACCGCAACTGGCCGACTTCCTGCGCACCCATGTCGTCGCCCAGGCCGAAGCGGTGGTCCGTGACTCGTTCGCCAATGACGTCCGCGTCGTCTCCGATCACGTTGCACTGACCCTGAACACCGAGATCGAGGCTCTGCAGGATCCCGCCCGCGGCGCGGAACTGGTGGACCGTATCCGGGTCGCCCGCACCGCCGCCGAGGCGCTCCGCAAGCGCACCGCCAACTGGCAGTACGCGCTCGGCGACGGCATCACCGAACTCACCGTCGCCGTCGACCACGACCTGCGAAACCGTCTGCGCGCCTTGATTCGTGAGACCGACGAGGAGATCGCGAAGTCCGATCCGGCCCGGCACTGGGATGCCTTCGCGACGCGGCTCGACGACCGGATCACCGAGCAGGTCAACGAGAATTTCCTGCTGGCGCACAAACTTTCGGCCGATCTCGCCGCAAAGGTGGCCGAGAGATTCGCCGAAGAGGGCCGCACCCAGCTGCCGTCCCTGCCCGCCGCCGACGCGGGCATCCGCGCCGACCAGTGGGGTTCGCTGGAGGCATTGGAGAGCGGTAGAGCCGGCTTCGTCCAGCGCACCATCACCAGTGTGCGCGGCTCCTACGGCGGCGTGCTGATGGTCGGCCTGGCCACCAGCCTGCTCGGCCTGGCACTGGTCAACCCGTGGTCCATCGGCGCGGGCGTGCTGTTGGGCGCCAACACGTTCCGCGAGGACCACAGGTCACTGCAGGCGCGCCGGAAGGCGGAGGCCAAGGTGGCGGTCGCCAAGCTGATGGACGAGGTCGTCTTCCACGTCAACGACGAATCCAAGCAGCGGCTGCGCGAAGTACAGCGCATCCTGCGCGACCACTTCACCGCCCTGGCCGATGAATTGCTGCTGTCGGCCAACGAAGCCTTGATGGCGGCCCAGGAGGCCGCCACCCTGCACGACGGTCAGCGTGCCGAACGGATCCGGCGGCTGGGGGCCGCCGCCGAGCGGCTGCGCGAATTGCGGGTCCGGGCCGGGAATCTGGCCCTGACGCCGGGTGGCGCCTGATGGCCGGGCGGGAAATCACCGAGGCGCGGCAGCTGATCCGCGCGGCTCGTGGACAGGTCGATCCGAGGTCGAAGTGGGCGGGCGAACTGGCCGCCTGTGAACAGCGGCTGGACGAACCCTTGCGGGTGGCGTTGACGGGCACCCTGAAGTCCGGCAAATCAACCCTGCTCAATGCCCTGATCGGCGACGAGATCGCCCCGACCGACGCGACCGAGTGCACCCGGGTGGTCACCTGGTTCCAGCAGTCGGCCGCGCCTCGCATCGATCTCGTCACTCGCGGGCAGCACCGGCGGATACCGGTGCTGCGCACCGACGGTCGCCTCACCATGGACCTGGGCGTGGCCGCCGACGCCGTCGAACGCCTGACCGTGAGCTGGCCGTCCGCCCTGCTCGATGACTACACGCTCATCGACACCCCCGGCACCTCCTCGAACTCACGTGATGTCTCCGAACGCACGCTCGCCCTGCTGGCACCCGAGGAGGGGCCGTGCGAGGCCGATGCCGTGCTGTACCTCATGCGCGATCTGCGGGACGCGGATGTGCAACTGCTGCAATCCATTCACCATCGGATGACGCTGGGCACCGGGCCGCTCGGCGTGCTCGGCGTCCTGTCGGGCGCCGATGAGATCGCCGGCGGCCACGGCGATTTGCTGGCCGACGCCCACCGGCTCAGCGCGACCCTCGCCGAGGCGCCGGAGCTGCGTGGCCTGCACCAGAGCTTCCTGCCGGTCTCCGGTCTGCTCGCCCTGCGCGGACAGACCCTGCGCCAGCACGAGTTCCAGGCTCTGCGCGCCCTGGCGTCGATACCGCAGCACGGGCTGGAGGCGGCCCTGGTCTCGGTCGCCCGTTTCGCCGCGCCCGAGACTCCGCTGCCCGTGCCCGCCGCCGACCGTCGTCGCCTGGCCGAGGCGTTCGGCCTGTTCGGTATTCGGCTGTCGGTCGCATTGATTCGTTCGGGCTGCCCCGATGCTCCCGCCCTGTCGGCGGAACTGATCCGCCGCAGTGGTCTCGGCGAGCTGCGCCGCACCCTCGAGATCCGGTTCGGCGAACGCAACGAACAGTTGCGCGCGCATTCCGCGCTCGCGCGGCTCGCGCACATACTGGCGCGCTATCGGACGGCCGGGACGGCGGAGCTGGCAGGCCGGGTATCGCGCTGTCTCGCCGACACCCACACGTTCACCGAACTGCGGTTGCTGTCGACCATTCGCTCGAATCGGCTCAGCGAGCCCGACCGCGCCCGTGCCGGCCGGGTACTGGGCGGGGAAGGCATTGCGGCGCACCGTCGTCTCGGGCTCGCTCCCGACGCGAGTCCGGCCCAGTGCCGCGGCGTCGCCCTGCAGGCCATCCGCCACTGGCGCAACCAGCTGGAGAATCCGCTGTTGGATCCCCGCACCGCCGCCACCTGCCGCGCGGCCGCCCGCAGCTGTGAAGCCATTGTGGCCGCGAACAATTGAGCGCGGGCCGCGCGCGTCCGTGGCGCTGACCACGCGGTGCCGTGCAGGTACATTCGAGTCGTGACGCTCGGTAAGGGGGAGCCGCGGGCGGGGCTGGGGCGGGTGGGTCCCGAGCCGTCGGCGCGGTGGGCGGGATTGGCCGCGCGGCTGCGGGCGGCGGTACTGGACGCGCACGCCGAGGCGGTGCGCGCGATGGACTCCACGGAAGGCGCAGTGGCGCCGGGGAATCGGGACCTGATCGAACTACTCGCCCTGCAACGCCGGATCGCCGTGATCGCCGAACAGCTGGATGCGGATTCGGCAATCTCGTTCTCGCGCAGCGAGGTGGCTTCGGCCTCGCTGCGCGAGGACGATTGGGCGTGGAGGTACCGCTCGCGGAGGGAAGGTAATGCGATGAGTGTCAGTTTGGCCAAAGGCGGCAATGTCTCGCTGTCGAAGCAGGCGCCGAATCTGACGAAGGTGGCCGTCGCCCTGGGGTGGGACGTGCGCAGCACCACCGGAGCCGATTTCGATCTCGATGCCAGTGCCCTCGCCTGCGGGCCGAATCAGCGTGTCGTCTCGGACGGGCATTTCGTGTTCTACAACAACCTGCGGTCCCCGGAGGGCACCATCGAGCACACCGGCGACAACCTCACCGGTGAGGGCGACGGCGACGACGAGGTGGTCACCGTGGATCTGGCGGCCATGCCGCCGAGCATCACCAATATCTTCTTCCCCGTATCGATCTACGAGGCCGAGACCCGGCGCCAGGCCTTCGGACAGGTGCGCAATGCCTACATCCGGGTCGTGGACGCCGTCACCGGGTCGGAGCTGACCCGCTTCGACCTCACCGAGGACGCCTCGACCGAGACCGCCATGGTGTTCGGCGAGCTGTACCGGCACGGCGCCGAGTGGAAGTTCCGGGCCATCGGGCAGGGCTACGCCTCCGGATTGGCCGGTATCGCACGGGATTACGGGGTCAACGTCTAGAGGCGCACCGGGAGCGGCACCGGGCGCTTGGGTGCTCGCCGGTCACCGGAGGAGATGCCGCGCAGGCGGCGCATCACCCACGGCCCCAGCGCGGTTGCCGCCCACTGGAATTCGGCCGCGATCGAGCGCAGCGCCCCGTGCTCGGGCAGATCCGGGATCAGCGGACGGGTCCAGGCGTCGTTCGCGCCGGGCAGCCGCAGGGCCTCGGCCACGGCGTCGGCGATGCGCTGGTGCCCGAGCGGGCTGGCGTGCAGCCGGTCCGCGTCCCACAGGCGGGGATCGGTCACCACGGCATGGTGGCCGGTCTCGGCCACCAGTACCCCGTGCCGCTGGGCCGCCGACCGCAGCCGGTCGTTGATCGCCGCGATCCGGCCGCGAATCGGCCGGGCCAGCGGAATCGTCTCGGCCACATCGGGAAAGGTCAGCGTCGCCACCACCGCGCCGGTGGCGGTGAGCGCGGCGAACATGGCCTCGACGTGCCCGGCGATCTCGTCCGGGTCGAAGTTCGGGCGCAGCAGATCGTTCATGCCGGCCAGCACGGTGGCCAGATCCGGGCGCAGCGCCAGCGCCGCGTCCAGCTGGTCGTCGCGGATCTGGTGGGCCAGCTTGCCGCGCACCGCCAGATTGGCATAGCGCAGTTCGGGATTGGTGAGGGCGAGACGCTCGGCCAGCCGGTCCGCCCACCCGCGCAGGCCGGTCAGGTCGTCGCCGTCGCCCACGCCCTCGGTCTGACTGTCGCCCAGGGCGACGTATCGGGTGAAGCTGCCATCGGTCATGGCGGATCGGCCTTTCGGTGACTGTTCGTGGATCATCCCAGGAAATCGACCGGCACGGGAGGCGGGCCGGACTCGTTCACGAGCCCGCCGCTTGGCGTTCGGCCGCTGCTGCCTCCTGTTCGATTTGCGCAATCGCCTCGGCCTGGATTCGCTCGAACTGCGCGGCCATCGCCTCGGCGAGCGCCTGCGCGCCGGAGAGCGGACGCACCATCACCATGAACTCGTCGATCCGGCCGTCGGCGTCGAAATGCAGGAAGTCGCATCCGGTGATGCGCTTGCCCGCGACCGTGGTCTCGAAGACCAGCGCGTGATCGCTGCTGTCCGCCGCGCCGATCTCCTTGATGTAGCGGAAGTCCTCGAACACCCGCATGACACCGCGCAGGATGGCCGCGGTGATGGCCTTGCCCGGGTAGGGCTTGAAGGCGACCGGACTGGTGAACACCACATTGTCGGCGAGCAGGGCCGCCATGGCCGCCTCGTCACGGGCCTCGACGGCCTTGCGGAAGGGGTGCATGATTCCCTCGTTTCCTGTAGTCAAATCATTGTCTACTATCTTCGAACAGTAGCGCGCAGCTCCTGACGATGTCCAGGTAGAACGTATTCAATAAATTGACTATCAAACAGCTGTCGATCCCGCGCCCGCAGCAGCCGCGCATCACCGGGCCAATAGACTCGCCGGGTGCGACATAGGCAGGCCGATGGCTCCATGGACCTGACGCAGCTGCGGACCTTCCTGGCCGTCTACCGGGCCGGGTCGATCACCGCCGCCGCGGGTCAGGTCGGCCTCTCGCAGCCGACGGTGACCACCCAGCTGCAGGCGCTGGAACGCCAGGTGGGACGGCCGCTGTTCGAGCGAGCCTGCGCGCCAATGACTTCGGCGGGGTGCCCCTGGTGACCTACGCCCCGGATCTGCCGATCGTCCGCCGCTACTGGCGGCACGTCTTCGACACCCGGTTGGAAGCCGACCCCGGCCTGGTGATCCCGGACCTGCGCGCCGTCCTCGCCGCGGTGGTGGCGGGCGCGGGCGTCTCGGTGCTCCCGAGCTACCTGTGCACCCGCGAATTGGCCTCGGGCGCCATCGAAAAGCTCTGGGACCCGCAGGATGCGCCGATCAATACCGTCTTCCTGGCCCGCCGGGTGGGCGGTTCCGTCCGCCCGCACGTGGACCGGGTGCGCGCTCGCCTGCTCGCGGCCGCGCGCGAATGGCACGACTGCGCGGACTGACGACCACGGCCCGGTCCCCCAGGGAACCGGGCCGTGGTGGCACGTCGGACCGAATCCGTACCGTCTACTTCTCGATGAGACCGTACTGGGTGAGCAGTTCGCCGATCTCGTTGTTGCCGAGGCGCTTCGCGAGCGCGCGCCAGAGCAGGTCCGGGCCCGGGAGGTCGATGGGATCGCCGTCGCGGAGGCGGCTCATGGCGGCCAGCAGGGTGCGGACGTCGTAGGTGGAGTTGAAGACCTCCGGGACGCCGCGTTCGATATCGAGCAGCTGGTACGCCGCCTCCATGCCGGTGCGCACCGAGTACTCGGTGGTGAAGATGCAGTCGCGGCTGGTCTCGGCGAACTGGCCGATGAAGGCGAAGTTGACCGAACCCTCCGGGACCACGTCCGGGCGGTCACCCCCCTTGCGGGGCATGAAGAAGGCGGTCACGTAGGGCATCATGACCGGCACGCACTTGGCGCCGCTCGCGGCCAGCTCGGGGATGTCCGCTTCGGGAACGCCCAGGTGGTACAGCCACTCCTGGGTGATCTCCTCGCCGGTGCACTCCTGCATGGTCTTCTTCACGTAGTCGCCGGGCTTGTCGACGAACAGCGAGTACACCCAGACCACGATCTGGTCCGCGGGCTGCTGCTTGAAGTGCGGCTGCCGGTTGACCGTCCAGCTCATCAGCCAGTTGGAGTCCTTCACGGTGACGATGCCGCCGGTGACGACCTTGCCGCTGAAGGGATCCCGCTTGCAGATCTTCTGAATGTATTCGGGGATGCGCTGATCCAGCGTGGTGACGGTGGCCGATTCCCACTTGGTCTCGGGAATGT
This sequence comes from Nocardia sp. NPDC004711, assembly GCF_053601595.1. Classification (NCBI taxonomy): domain Bacteria; kingdom Bacillati; phylum Actinomycetota; class Actinomycetes; order Mycobacteriales; family Nocardiaceae; genus Nocardia; species Nocardia sp. NPDC004711. The sequence goes on from NZ_JBSGCB010000030.1 coordinate 17,263, forward strand.
GCGAACCGAACACGTCCGGATGGCCGAAGGCCTTGTCCTTGGCGGCGATTCGGCGCCACAGATCCCACGCCGGGGCCGGACCCTCGTCGACCTTGGCGGGCGTGTGGTGGTCGCCCTCGTCGGAGTTCTCGGTGAGCGAGCCGATGGTCATCAGCAGCAGGTCGTCCGGCCCCAGATCGACGCCGCCCTCGACGCCGTCCGAGACCCAGTGGATCCGGGTGGCCTGCTTGCGATCCGCGGTGAGGTCGAAGTCGACATCGGTGACCGTGGTGTCGAACTTGAAGGTGACGCCCTGGTCCAATAGCCAGCGGTAGAGCGGCAGCACCAGCGACTCGTACTGGTTGTACTTGGTGAACTTCAGGGCCGAGAAGTCCGGCAGGCCGCCGATGTGGTGGATGAACCGGTGTAGGTACAGCTTCATCTCGAGTGCGCTGTGCCACTCCTCGAAGGCGAACATGGTGCGCCAGTACATCCAGAAGTTGCTCTCGAAGAAGTCCTTCGAGAACGCCTCGTCGATGCGCTTGCCCTCCATCTCCTCACGGGTGGCGAGGAAGATCTTGGTGATGTCCTGCTGCGCCTTGTCGTTCAGCGTGAAGAGGTTCTTGGTCTGGGCGCTCTGACCGCGGTTGACGGTGGCGCGCTCGAGGGAGAAGTTCGGGTCGTCCTTGTTGAGCCAGTAGAACTCGTCGAGCACGCTCGCGTCCTCGACCTCCATGGACGGGATGGTCCGGAAGAGGTCCCACAGGCACTCGAAGTGGTTCTCCATCTCGCGGCCACCGCGAATGACGAAGCCCTTCTCGGGTTCCCGAATGCCGTCGAGTGCGCCGCCCGGCAACTTCAGCTCTTCCAGAATGGTGATCTTGCTACCGGGCATCTGGCCATCACGGATGAGGAAGGCCGCCCCGGAGAGCGAGGCCAGGCCCGACCCCACGAACCAGGCCGTCTTCTCCTCGACGCCTGCGGGCTTGCGCGGCCGCGCGAAGGCTTCGTAATTGCCACTGCTGTAGAACATGAGAACTCCTGTCCGTGAGGTTGGTCTGGAAGGAAACCCAACTCGCGGAGGCTTTCAGGGGCTGACGCCCCTGAAACCCCCTGCTCGAATCACGCCGTGTACTTGTAGAACCCTTCCCCGGCGGCGATGCCCAACTTGCCCTGGTCGATGTAGTTCTCCTTGAGCCACTTGGCGATTCGCTGGGCGTCCTCGTCGCCGTGGGCCATGATGTTGTAGGGCGTGGTCAGGCCGATGATGTCGAGGATCTGGAAGGGTCCGGCCGGCGCGCCGGTGCCGATGCGCCAGGTGTTGTCCACCGCCTCGGGCTCGGCGTAGCCGCCCTCGGCCAGGTTCATGGCCGCGTTCAGCAGCGGCACCAGCAGCGAGTTCAGGACGTAGCCGGCCTTCTCCTTGTGCAGCTCGATGGGCACCATGCCGATGGCGGTGGCGAAGTCCACGACGGCCTGGAAGACGGCCGGATCGGTGTCGGGGGTGCCCATGATCTCGGCGGTGTTGAAGTGCCACACCTGATTCGCGAAGTGCAGCGCCAGGAACCGGTCCGGGCGGCCGGTGAAGTCCTTCATGGCGCTGGGCAGCAGCGTGGAGGAGTTGGTGGCGAAGATGGTGCGCTCGGGCGCGAGCTTGCCCAGCTTCTCGTAGGTGTCCTGCTTGATGGCGAGCACCTCGGGAACCGCCTCGATCACCAGGTCGGCGTCGGCGACCGCCGCGGCCAGATCGGAGCTCAGCGCGATGCCCGCCGCGGTCGTCTCGGCCTTGCCGTCGCCCGCGCCCGGCACCTGCTCGCGGTAGGTGGCGGCCAGCTTGTCGAAGCGGCCGCGCGCGGCGGTCAGCACCTCGTCGGTGATGTCGTACGCGGTGACGTCGTATCCGCGGAACGCGGTCTGGAACGCGATCTGGGAACCGAGAACTCCGGTGCCGAGCACGGTGACCTTGCGGATGTCGATGCTCATTGTCATTGCCTCCCTGGCGATGTGAAGAATCCAGCGATTATCTGTGCGATCTGCGCCCGCAGATCCGCCATGGCGTCGTGGCCGGGATGCGCCCCGGTGGACGGTTGCACCAGCGCCAGGTGCAGGACCGCGAAGATGCTGCGCCCCGCCAGCCTGGCCTGCTCTTCCCAACGCGCCGAAGCGGTTTCGTCGCCGGGCGGCGTGCCGATCCCGTGGTGGCGCGCGTCGGCGATGAGCCGCTCGGCGATCATGGACTCCAGCCCGGCCACCAGCGCCAGGCCCTCGGCGCGGTAGGTGTCGGTGGGGGAGCCGAACAGCAGCTCACGCTGATAGACGATGGTGTTCTCGGGCCGCTGCTCGGCCGCGCGCAGGAGCGGGAGCAGCAGGGCCGTCACCGCCTCGACCGCATCGGTCTGCGTGCGGGCCGCGGCGGCGCCGTCCGCCAGCGCGGTGCGTAATTCCTCGTTGTAGACCATCAGCAACAACTCACCCTTGGTGGCGGCGTAGCGGAACAGCGTCCCAGCGGCGATATCCGCCCGATCGGAGATTTGCTGAGTGGTAACTCTATCGAATCCGTGCTCAGCGAACAGGGTGGCGGCGGCCTCGAAGATGCGTGACTGCTTGTCGTGCATCTTGCGCTGGCGTCGGCCGACGTGCACTGGACTGGCCTGTGTGACCATCGGACACCTCCAACCTGAATCAAAAAACTGAGTGGACTCGAAAATGAGCGTACTCCGAGTTATCGATTGCGCAACCCGGCTGGGCTGCCGAATCCGCCTGGGCCGCCCGCCGGTAGTCGCGGCACAGCTCATCGGTCGCGTAATCCGTTACCGCGCAGTGTTTTCGGCATGGCTGTGCAATTGTTCCCGGGCCGCACCGGGGCGTCGCCGAACGAGCCGGCCGGGTCTGCCGGGCGTATGTTGGTCGGATGGCCACGCATCTCACCCACTGGGGCGTTTTCGAGGCGAGCAGCGACGGGGACCGGCTCACCGCGGTGCGACCCTGGCGAGGTGATCCGGAACCCACCCCGCTGATCGAGAATGTGGCCTCGGCTCAACATCATCCGGCGCGCATCGCACAGCCCTACGTGCGAAAGGGCTGGCTCGAGAACGGCCCGGGACCCGCGGCGCGCGGCGCCGACGAGTTCGTGCCGGTGTCCTGGGACACCGCGCTGGATCTGCTGGCCGGTGAATTGTCCAGGGTGTACCGCGAATTCGGACCGACGGCGGTGTACGGCGGTTCCTACGGCTGGGCCAGCGCCGGGCGATTCCACCACGCGCAGAGTCAGGTTCACCGCTTCCTGAACTGCCTCGGCGGGTATGTCTCGCACCGCAACAGCTACAGCCTGGGCGCGTCGACGGTGTTGCTGCCGCACATCCTCGCGGACATGGGCACGATCATGTCGCACGCAACGACGAAATCGGTGCTGGCCGCGCATTCGAGGCTGGTGGTCTCGTTCGGGGGACTGTCGCCGAAGAACACAGCGGTGTCGCCGGGCGGAGTCTCGCGGCACAACGGTCGCGGGTGGATCGAGACGGCGCGGAAGAACGGCTGCCGGTTCGTCACCGTCTCGCCGCTGCGCGACGATATTCCGGCCGAAGCGGACGCCGAATGGATTGCCGCCCGGCCCGGCAGCGATACCGCCCTGATGCTCGCGCTCGCCCAGGTGCTGGACGCGGAAGGGTTGGCGGACAACGCTTTCCTGGACGGCTACACCGTCGGCTACGAGCGCTTCTCCGACTATCTGCGCGGTGCGGTCGACGGCGTCGTGAAGGATCCGGAGTGGGCCGAGCCGATCACCGGCATTGCCGCGGAACGGATTCGCACGCTGGCCCGGGAGATGGCGGGCACGCGCACGCTGGTCACGGTGAGCTGGTCGCTGCAACGCGCCCGATACGGCGAGCAGCCGCTGTGGCTCGGCGTGGTTCTCGCCGCCATGCTCGGCCAGATCGGTTTGCCCGGAGGCGGATTCGGCCACGGCTACGGGTCGGCCGCGAATGTCGGTCTGGCCGTGCGACTCACCTCGCCGCCGCGCCTGCCCCAGGGCGTCAACGGCGTCGATGACTTCATTCCGGTCGCGCGCATCGCGGACATGCTGCTGAACCCCGGCGCGCCTTACGAATACGACGGCGAGCACCGGACGTATCCGACTATCCGGCTGGTCTACTGGGCCGGCGGCAATCCTTTCCATCACCACCAGAACCTGGCCCGGCTGCGCACCGCGTTCGGCCGTCCGGACACCGTGGTGGTGCACGATCCGTTCTGGACGGCCACCGCCCGGCACGCCGACATCGTGCTCCCGTCGACCATGACGATCGAACGCGACGACTACGGCTCCGGCGAGGGCGACCGCTTCCTGTTCCCGATGCCGGCCCTGACCCGCCCGCACGGCGAGGCCCGTGACGACTACTGGATGTTCGGCGAGCTAGCCGAAAGATTGGGCGTTGGAAAGGAATTCACCGAGGGCCGGACAACGCGGGAGTGGCTGCGCCACCTCTACGACGAATGGCGCGAGCGGCTGCACGACCGCGGTCACGAGGTGCCGGACTACGACTCGTTCTGGGCCGGGGAGTCGATAGACCTGCCCATCGAGGCCGAGGAGCACATCGCGTTCGCGGACTTCCGGGCCGACCCGTCGGCGCACCCGCTCCGCACCCCGAGCGGCCGGATCGAGATCTTCTCCGAGACCATCGCGGGCTTCGGCTACGACGATTGCCCGGGACATCCGGTCTGGCTCGAGCCCGACGAGTGGCTGGGCAGCCCGCTCGCGGCGCGGTTTCCGCTGCAGCTGGTGGCCAACCAGCCCCGCACCAAGCTGCACAGTCAGCTGGATATCGGCGCGCACAGCCAGTCCACGAAAATCTCCGGCCGCGAACCGGTCCGGCTGCATCCCGACGACGCCGCCGCCCGCGGCCTCGCCGCGGGTGACATCGTCCGGATCTTCAATGACCGCGGCAGCTGTCTGGCCGGACTGGATATCAGCGACGCGGTACGTCCCGGAGTCGCACAGCTGTCGACCGGCGCCTGGTACGACCCGGACCCGGCCGACCCGGCCTGCTGCCGTCACGGAAACCCGAACGCGCTGACCGACGATCGCGGCACCTCCCGCCTGAGTCAGGGCTGCACCGGTCAGCTGTCCCTGGTGGAGATCGAGCCGCATACCGGCCCGGTCCCGCCGCTGACCGTCACCGGCCCGCCCGCGATCACCGGCTCCTGAGCCCGCTGTCCGCCGTGAGGGCATCGATCACGGTGCGAGCCGCATTGGACGGCGTGCGCTGGACGGCATGGCCGACGCACAGTTTCCAGGGCAGCGGCCAGGGTGCGAATTCGGAGTGGGGCACGCCGGGGGAGAGCAGCGCGACTGACTTCGGGATGAGGACCATCCCGAAGTCCTTGGCGGCCAATTCCAGTGCGAAGGCCTGGTCGGCCACCTCGATCACGGGAACGCGGCCCGGAAACAGCTCGTCGGCGATGGTGCGGATGCCCCAGCCCGGCGGGAAGTCGATGTAGCGCACGCCGTCCAGGTCGGCGGCCCGGAACGGACGCCCCGCCAGCGGATGGTCCGGCCCGGTGCAGAGCACGAGGGTCTCCTCGGCGATGAGATGCGTGGTGATGCCCGGAAATTCGCTGCTCATCCCGGCCAGCAGCGCCAGCTCGAGCGAATTGTCGCGCAGCCCGGCCACATTCCCCGCGACGCCGGAGATGCTCTGCCGCATCTGCAGGGTCACCGCCGGAAACCGCCGGTGCAGTTGGGCGATGATGCCCGCCAGGTCGAAATTGTGGATGTTCATGAGATTGCCGACGACCACCTCGCCGCGGATCTCGCCGCGGGCGGCGTCGATGGCGTCCACGATGTCGCGCCGGGCACGCAGCAGCGTCCGGGCGGGAGCGACCATGGCGCGGCCCGCCTCGGTGAGTTCCAGGGTGCGCGGCGTGCGGTCGAACAGGCGTACCCCGAGTTCGTGTTCGAGCTTGCCGACGCTGGTGGAGACCGCCGATTGGACCAGGTTGAGGGCGCGGGCCGCGGCGGTGAAGGACCGATGGTCGCAGCAGGCCAGGAAGCATTCGATCTGACGCAACTCCATCCTCCGAGCCTACCGATGCCATCTACTTCAGAGATGGCAGTATCGAAAACCATCGCTTTTGTTGATCCATTGCCGCACCCACCATGAACGGGTGACTGATTCGATGACCGTGGCCCCCGCCCGGCCCGCGCCCGACACCGCGACAGCGCCCGGCGCAGCGCTGACCCGGACGACGGTGCTGGTGTTCGCGGTGACCGCGGGCTCCTCCGCGGCCGGCAACTACTATCTACAACCCCTGCTGCATCAGGTCGCCGGGGATCTGAGCATCTCCACCGCGACCGCGGCCCTGCTGGTCAGCGCCGCGCAGATCGGCTATCTGTGCGGCCTGGCCCTGCTGGTGCCGCTGGGTGACTTCCTGCGCCGCCACCGTATGGTCCCGGTGCTGCTGCTGGCCTCGGTTGCGGCCCTGCTGGTTTCGGCCTTCGCACCCGATTTCGCGGTGCTGTTCGCGGGGGTGGTGGCCACCGGTGTCGCGGCCTCGGCCGCACAGGTGGTGGTGCCGTGGGCCTCGGCGCTGGCCGATCCGGCCCGGCGCGGGCAGGTGGTCGGCACGGTGATGAGCGGACTGCTGCTGGGAATCCTGTTGTCGCGGGTGCTGTCCGGGGCGGTGGCGCAGCTGGGCGGCTGGCGGGCGGTGCTGCTGGTGGCGGCCGGACTGCAGGTAGTGATGGCGGTGAGCGTGTACCTGCTCGCGCCCGCCACGCCGCGGGCGGCCACGGGTGAGAGCTACCCGCAGGTGCTGGCGTCGATCCTGGGGCTGATCCACCGGCACGCGGTGCTGCGGCAGCGCATGATGCTGGGTTTCATCCTCATGGCCTGCTTCTCGGCAGTGTGGACGGCCATCGCGTTCCTGCTGTCCGGGTCGCACGGAAGTGCTTACCACTACGGCGAATTCACCATCGGCCTGTTCGGTCTGGCGGGTGTGGTCGGGGCGCTGGGCGCGCCGGTGGTCGGGCGGATGGCCGATCGCGGGCACCTGCGCCGCGTCACCACGCTGACCTGGCTGGTGCTGCTGGCGAGCTGGGCGCTGATGGCCTGGGGCGGGCACAGCGTGGTCGCGTTGATCGCCGCGCTGGTGATCTTCGACTTCGGCATCCAGGGTGCGCATCTGACCAATCAGAGCGCCATCTACACCCTCGATCCGGCCGCGCGCAGCCGCCTGACGACCGCGTACATGGTCACCTACTTCCTGGGCGGTGTAGCCGGTTCGGTGACCGCCGGGGTGGCCTACGAGGCGGGCGGCTGGGCGCTGGTGTGCGAGATCGGTGTCGCCGCAACCATGCTGGGCCTGTTGCTGTGGGCGGTGTTCGCACTCCGCCCACAGCGTGCGGGGGTGCGTCAGCCCGTCATGTCGGCGGGCAGCTGACCGGACATGGCAATCGCCTCGGCGAGCAGGTCCGCCGTCGAGAGCAGTTGCTGCCGCGTGTGTTCCGAGGTGATGAAGAAGCGAAGCCGCTCCTTGCCCACCGGGACCGCCGGGGCCGAAATGGCCCCGGTGTACACGCCGTGCTGGAGCAGGTGGGCCGAGACGAATCCGGCCCGGATCTCGCCCGGCACGATCACCGGCAGGATCGGGGTGCCCTGGGAGTCACCGAGATTCAGCTCCCGCTCGCGCAGCGCGGCATCGAACAGGCGCGCGTTCCCCCACAGCCGGGTGACCCGTTCCGGCTCGGCCTCCAGCACCTCCAGCCCGGCCATCGCCGCGGCGATGCCCGAGGGCACGGGCCCGCCGGTCAGCATGGCCACGCCGGGCGCGCTCGACTTCATCGCCCCGATGAGATCGGCGTCGGCGGCGATGAACCCGCCGACGCTGCCCAGCGCCTTGGACAGCGTGCCCATCCAGATGTCCACATCCGCGCCGGCCATGCCGTAGTGCTCGCGAATGCCGTGCCCGGTGGGTCCGAGGACGCCGAGCGAATGGGCCTCGTCCACCATGACCGCACAGTCGAATTCCCGTGCGACGGCGGCCAGTTCGGCGACGCGGCCGACGGTGCCGTCCATGGAGTAGTGGCCTTCGATGACCACCAGCGCCCGGTCGAATCCGGAGCGCGACATCTTCAGCATCGACCGCAGCGAGTCCGGGTCATTGTGCCGGAAGTTGATCCGGCGGCAACCCGCCCACTGCGTGCCCGACACCACGCTGCCGTGAATCAGGCTGTCGCAGACGGCCACATCGCCCTCGCGCAGCAGGAAGCCGATGACCCCGGCATTGGTCAGATAGCCGCTGGTGGTCACCATGGCGTCGCCCACGTCGTAGATCCCGGCCAGCCGCTGTTCGAGTTCGCCGTAGAGCGGGATCTCGCCGGAGACGATCCGGCTGGCCGCCGCGGACGCGCCGTACTGGTCGAGCGCATCCTTGGCGGCTCGCACCACCCGGGGGTGGCTGGACAGCCCCAGGTAGTTGTAGGCGCTGAAGTTCACCAGGTCGGTGTCCAGGGCCCGGATCACGGTGTCGTTCGGGCTGGTTCGCGGCAGGAACATCGGGTTCGGCATCCCCGACTGCCCGTAGAGCGCGCCGATGGCGGCCCGCTTCACCACGGCCGCGGCGACGTCAGGGTGATCGGCGAACTGACGGCCGGGACCGCGCGGGGTGCGCGCGGCCGCGGTCCGGCCCGGCGGTGCGATCCCGGTGGACACCGGGTGCGGCACCGCGGTGCCCGTGGCCGTCGTCTCCTTTATCCCATTGCCCGCCAATAGTTTCCGGGCCAGATCGCGTGCGGACTCGGTCATGCCGGCACCGCCTGGCCGCTGGTCGCCGCGTCGCCGCCGACCAGGAGTTCGGCCGCCCGGGCGCCGGCCTGCTGGAGGGTGAAGGACCGGCCGACCTTCATCGACATCAGGTCCACGCCGAGCGTCTTGCTCACCAGCGCACCGAATTCCACCGCCATCAGCGAGTCCAGGCCCAGTTCGGGTACCGGTACGGTCAGATCGATGGAGTCGGCGTCGACGCCCATGACCACCGCCAGCTGTTCGGCCAGCATGTGCGCCACCACGTCGGCGCGCTTCTGCTCGTCGAGCTCGCGCAGCGCCGCCACCAGATGTGATGCGGCCGAATTGTCCTCGACCGCGGCGGCGATGCGCTCGGCGGTGCGCCCGGTCATGGCATACCAGGACACCGTGGCGGCCACCCGCGACCAGTCGATGGGAATGATGGACGCATGGTGGTGGATGCCGAGTTCCAGTGCCTTCTCCAGGTATTCGGCGCCCTCCTCCATGCTGATCGGGTCGAATCCAGCGGTGCGCAGGTAGCGGGACACGTACTCGTCCTCGGCCATCCCGCCGCCGGACATGTGGCCCCAGCCGACCGACAGCGCGGTGCCGCCCTGCCGCGCCACCACGTCCGCGGTGGCATCGAGTGCGAGATTGGCCGCGGTGTAGGCGTATTGGCCGATGCTGCCGAAAATGGTGCTGCCGGAGGAGAACAGCACGAACATGTCGAGGTCGGCCCCGGCGGCCTCGATACCGCGCCGGAGCGCGATCACGCCCTCGGCCTTGGGCCGGTACACGGTGGCGAGGCTGTCCCGGCTCATATCGGGTACGCGCTTGTCGTCGAGGCTGCCCGCGGTGTGGAACACGCCGCGCAGCGGGTGGTCGGCGGTGTGCGCCCGCGCGATCACCGCGGTCATGGCGTAGGCGTCGGTGACGTCCACCCGCTCCTCGACCACCTCGACGCCCTGTTCCTGCCAGAGTGCGAGCTGGGTCCGGGCGGCCTCGGTCCGCGGGCCGCCGCGCCCGAGCAGGGTGAGCCGCCGGGCGCCCAGCCCGACCAGCCAGCGGCCCAGGGCCAGGCCGAAGGCGCCGAAGCCGCCGGTGATCAGGTACTGCGCCGCCGGATCCACGGTGACCGCCGGAATCATCGGGCGCACCTGCGGCGCTTCGGATTCCAGGCTCACCGCGATGCGGCCGAAGTGCGCCGACCGGGCTACGTCCTCGAAGGCCTTGGCCACGTCGGCGGTGTCGTACAGCTCGTAGGGCAGGTACCGGTAGATCCCGGCGGCCAGCTTCTCGTGCACGCCCTGCACGAGTTCTCCGGTGAGCCTGCGCTTGAACGCGAGCATGCGGTCCAGGTCGAAGGAGTGGTAGGAGAGGTTCTTGTCGAAGTACCCCAGGTCGAGCACGCCGCCGGTGTAGATGTCGGCCTTGCCGATCTCCACGATGCGCCCGAACTCGGCCACCGCCTTGAAGTTCCGGTGCAGGATCTCCCCGGGCGCGGTGCTGATCACCACGTCCACGCCCCGGCCGTCGGTGAGACCGAGGACGTCGTCGGCGAAGTTGAGCGAGCGGGAGTCCAGCGCATGGTCCGCGCCCTGCGACAGGACGTGGGCCCGGCGCTCGTCACTGCTCGCGGTGCCGATCACGGTGGCCCCGTGCAGTTTCGCGATCTGCACCGCCGCCGAGCCGACGCCGCCCGCCGCGCCGTGCACCAGCACCACATCGCCGGCCCGCACCCGCGCCAGCTCCAGCAGCGAGTGCTCGGCGGTGGCGAAGGCCACGGTGCTCGTGCACTGGCCGACCTCGGCGCTGTCGGCGACCCGGGTGATCAGGTCCGCGTCGGTGGTGTGGAAGCGGGAGATCATGGCCTTGGAGGTCAGGAACACCCGATCGCCGACGGCCACAGTGTCGACATCCGCACCGACGCGGACGACGACGGCGTCGGCCTCCATGCCGGGTTCGGTGCCGTAGAAGGTGCCCGCCATCTCGCGCTCGCCGAGCACGCCGATGACCTTGAGCGGGTCCTTGTAGCCCAGGCCGATGGCCAGGATCCGCACCTCGACCTCGGCCGGCCCCGGGGCGCGCCGGTCGCAGCGCCGCCACGCCAGCCGGGACAGCACCCGCGACTTCGGCAGCTCCAGACGGAAATTCGCCTCCGGATCGGTGAGCGGTTCGGCCTGGTCCAGGGCTTCGAGCCGGTCGGGCAGGGTGGCCGCGACCACGGTCACCCAGCGCAGGCCGTTGCGCAGCACCACCTCGTCGGAATGGTCGTAGGTGAAGGCGCCCGCGATGGCGAGCTCGGCGGCCAGGTCCGCCTCGGCCACCTCGGGATTCACGTCGATCAGCCGCCAGCGCAGTCGCGACTGCTCATTGAGCAGCACCCGGCGGGCGCCGGCGAGGGCGGCGTGGGCCGGGTCGGGCGCGGCATCCTCGTCCGGGTGCGCGAAGGCGCGCTCGGTGACCAGGGAGACGTGGATGGAACCGTCACCGGTCATGGGGATCTCGTCGCCGCGCTGCTGCAGCCAGTCCTCGAGGAAGCCCTCGATCGTCACCGCGATCCGGCGCAGCGTCCAGAGCGCGTCCAGGTCGGTGTATTCCGAACCCGCCACCAGGACGACGTGCGTGCGCTCGACGCCGCTCAGTGCCACGATCTGCTGAAGCCGTTCGCGCACTGCGGCTTCCAGGTCCTCGCGGGTCGGATCGCCGACCGCGAGCACCTCACCGTGTGCCGTCGTGCCCGCGATGAATCCGGCGCGCGGACCGGCCTCGGTGGCGAGGTCGATGGCCAGGGTGTACGCCGTCTCGGGGGACGGCAGCGCGCTGATGTCCACGGGTTCCCGCATGTCCCAGCGGTCTTCGTAGAAGTAGTCCGTGAGCCGTTGCAGCGCACCGCGATCCGGGTTGATGGCCCCCAGCCGCAGCCCGATGATCCGCATGACCACGTTCCGCTCGGCGTCGAGCAGGTCGTAGTCGCAGGTCAGATTGTCACCACTGTGCAGCCGCGCCACCACGGTCACCTGGTCGGGGATGGGTGCGAACACTCGCACCCCCTCCACCGCGACCGGAACCAGCGCGCCCCGTTCGGCATTCGGCGCGGTGGCGAGGACCGCGCCGAAGCACTGCACGGCCGCGTCGACCACGGCCGGGTGGGCGAGGTGGCCGCTGTCGCGGGCGATGGCGCCGTCCAGGGTGGCGACCACGGTATTGCCGGACACCCGCAGCTCGGTGGCGCGGCGGAAGGCCGGGCCGTAGTCCAGGCCGCGTGCGGCGAAGGCGGTGTAATAGGCGTCCGGGTCGATGGCGAGCATCTCCTCGAGCGCCGGCAGGTCGGCCTTGCTCGGCTCGTACACGCCCTCGACCAGCCGGCCGGTGGCATTGATGGTCCAGTTGATGCTCGCGGGCTCGCGGGAGCGAATCGTGAACCGCCGCGTGGATTCCTCGACGTGCAGCTCCACCACCGGCGCCATGCCCTCGTCCACCACCAGCGGCGCGAGGAAGCGGACATCCTCGACGGCCACCCGGGTGGACTCGGTGCGCAGCGCCGCCGCGCTCAGCGCCGCGTCCAGATAGGCCGCGCCGGGCAGGATCCGGGAGCCGCCCACCACATGGTCGGCCAGCCACGGCAGATCGCCCACGCTGAGCTGGATGCGCCAGGCCGTGGTCGGGTCCTCGAGCATCGGATCGCCGAGCATGCGGTAGCCGCCGGGGGTGCCGTACTTGAGCTGTTGCACGCCCAGCAGCTCGACGCGCAGCCGGGTGCGCTGCCACGGATAGCGCGGCAGGTCCACGTGCGGGGTGACGAGCGCGCCGAAGAGGGCGTCGATATCGAGCACGCCCGCGGTGTAGAGGCCCGCGACGGTCTGCCGGACGCTCTCGTCGTCGGCCTGCTTGCGATTGAGGGTGGCGACGGTGGTGCCGGTCTCGCCCGCACCGATGAGGATCTCGCGAATGTTGGCTCCCAGCACCGGATGCGGGCCGACCTCCAGGAACACCCGGCTGCCCGCGCCCACCAGTTCGGTGACGGCGTCGGCGAAGCGCACCGGCTGCCGCACATTCGCGCACCAGTACTCGGCATCCCAGTCGCCCGCGCCGACGCGGGTCCCGGTCACGGTGGACCACAGGGGAATTAGCGGATCGGCGAGCGTCAGATCGGCCAGCTCCGTGCGCAGCTCGTCGAGGATGGGGTCCATCAGATAGCTGTGGTAGGGCACCTCGACCTGTAGTCGGCGCGCGAAAATGCCCTGCTCGGTGAGGGATTCGGCGATCTCGTCGAGCCGCTGCCCATGGCCGGCCAGGGTCACCGCGCTCGGGCTGTTGACCGCCGCGATGCTGACCAGCTCGTCGCCCTCGATCAGCTCCAGGGCCGCGGCCTGCGGCAGGCCGATGGCGAGCATGCCGCCCGAACCGGCCGTGGTGGCCTGCAACCGCGCCCGGTGATAGCTGACCAGCAGCGCGTCCCGCAGCGAGAGCATCCCGGTGACGTAGGCGGCGGGCACCTCACCGACACTGTGGCCGACCACGGCGGCGGGCCGGATGCCGAGCTCGTCGAGCAGCGCGACCAGCGCCACCTGGATCAGGAAGTTGGCGGGCTGGGCGACCGCCGTCGTTGTGACCCGCGACTCCTCCTCGGGCCGTAACAGTTCCTCGACGATGGACCAGCCCGAGATCTCCCGGAACACGGCGTCGATCCGCTCGGCGGCGGCGGCGAAAGTGCCACCGGCGGTGAGCAGTTGGCGGCCCATGGCCCACCACTGCGGTCCCATGCCGGTGAAGACGAAGACCGGCTCGGGCACCTTGCGGGTGACCACCTTGGCGGTACGGCCCTCACCATTGGCGAAGTCCACCAGGGCCCGCACCAGCTCGGCATCGTCACCGAAGGTCAGGCCGGCGCGCACGGGGTGATGGTGGCGGCGCGTCCAGGCCGCCTCGGCCAGCCGGGCGGGGTCGGCGCCCGCCGCGATCAGTTCGGCGAAGCCGCGTGCCAGGGCGCGAGCGGCCGTGTCGTTGCGGGCCGAAATCGGCAGCACTCCATGGTGTCCGGGCTCATGGGCGGGCGCCTCCGCCGGGATGTACTCCTGGAGGATGGCGTGCGCGTTGGTGCCGCCGTATCCGAAGCCGTTGACCGCGATGGTCATTCGCGTCTCCGGTGCGACCGGCTGGGCCTCCAGTTGCAGCGCCAGGCCGAGCTCCTCGAAGGGGATGTCGGGGTTGGGTTCGTCGAGCCAGCCCTGCGGGGCGATCGTGCGATGGGTGATGGCCAGCGCCGACTTGATGACACTGGCGATGCCGGAGGCCGCCTCGGTGTGCCCGAGCTGCGCCTTCACCGAGCCCACGCCCAGCGGTCCGGTGCGCTCCGCGACCCGTCCGTAGGCGCGGCCGATGGCCCGCAGCTCGAGCGGATCGCCGACCGGCGTGCCGGTCCCGTGCGCCTCCACGTAGGTGACCTGGTGCGGCGCGATGCCCGCCCGCTCGGTCACCGACTTCGCCAGGGCCTCCTGCAGATCGGCATTGGGCACGGTGATGGCGGTGGTGCGCCCGTCCTGATTGGACCCGGTCGCCTTGACCACCGCGTAGATCCGGTCCCCGTCGCGCTCGGCGTCGTCGAGCCGCTTCAGGACCACCATGCCCGAGCCCTCGCCGCGCCCGTAGCCGTCCGCGCTCGCGTCGAAGGGCTTGCTGCGGCCGTCGGCGGCCAGGAAGCCGCCCTTGCACATGGACACGAACGTCTCGGGCTGCAGCATCAGGGTGACCCCGCCGGCCAGCGCCACGGTGCAGTCGCCGTTCTCCAGCGCCTGGCAGGCCAGGTGGAAGGCCACCAGCGACGACGAGCACGCGGTGTCCACCGTCAGGGCGGGGCCGATCATGTTGAGCGCGTACGCGATCCGGTTGGAGATCATGGTGTACGACGCGCCCGCCGGGGTGTGCATGTCCACCCAGGGCAGCGTCGCATTGGTCAGGGACGTGCCCATCTGGTCGAGGGTGAAGGCCCCGACGTAGACGCCGATCGGCGCACCCGAGACGCGACCGGCGATGCCCGCGTCGTCCAGTGCCTCCCAGGCGACCTCGAGCACCAGCCGCTGCTGGGGGTCCATGGCGGCGGCCTCGCGCGGTGAGATGCCGAAGAACTCGGGGTCGAAAGCCCACGGATCGCCGGTCATGAAGGCGGCGCGCTTGGTGTACATGCGGCCCGGCGTGCGCTTGTCCGGGTCGTAGAAGCGGCGGTAGTCCCACCGATCGGACGGGATCTCCACGACCCCGTCGCCCTTGTTGATGATGAAGTCCCAGAACGATTCCGGTGAATCGATACCACCGGCGTAGCGGCACCCGATTCCGACAATGGCAATGTCAGACACTACGTCTCCTCGGCAAAACAGAAACGAACCTGGCGATCCCCCCCGAGGCGATGCGGAGCCGCCCGGGTCGTGATCCACGATCCGGGCGTCCGCTGCCGACGTCAGCCGGCGCTGACGCGCGTCGGCGGACGCAGCAGGAAGTTCATGTCCGGACCACTACTCCCGATTCGGGTCCGGCCGACCTGCTCGAATTTGATCGCCTCGTAGTAGGCGACGTTCTCGTCCTTGCAGATTCCGCACAGCGCGCGCCCGTGCGCGTCGGATTCGGCGGTGAGCCGGGCCAGTAGCGCGCGGCCCACACCCGCCCGCTGCGCCTGGGGTTCCGCGCCCAGATAGACCAGATAGTTGTGCGGTTCGGCGGGTGCGGTGCGGGCGATGGCGGCATCCACCTCGATGCCCCGCTTGGTCGCGCCGGCGCCCATGGCCCACAGCAGCTGGGGGCCCGAAATGGCTTCTCGCCATGCCGGATTGCGGTAGCCGTCCGGAATCCACAGCGACACGCCGACGATCCGGTCGTCCACCTCCGCCACCAGCGTGCCGTTGGCGGGCAGGTAGCGGTGTTTGATCAGAACGCGAAGCATGCCGGGCGCGCGCCGGCGGCGGACCACAGGATCGGGGAAGACGTAGTCCTCGATCGGGTCATCGGACTCGAAGGCCAGGGCGAGCACCCGGACCATGTCCTCGATGTCGGCTTCGGTGGCGCGGCGAACGACCGGTGCATCCGACTGAACCAAAACAGTCCCTTACATTTTCATGCCCGTCGGTGCCCGACCCCGATGACGGACAGTCTGCTGGTGTCCAGTGGTGCCTGCGTGTCCCCTACTGAACGGCAGCCCCGCAGGCTACTGTCGAGTAGGGTACTCGTAAGTTACTGATCATGCGACCGATTCGTGTTGTGGCATAAAACGTTTCACCGGGGGATGGCCTGACGCTGTGACATGTCCTAAGGTTCGCGCGCGTAAAAGCGATATCGCTTCGTTTCGTCCGCGTGACCCATGGTTCCCATAAAGTGGGAGCGTGGCCGCACTTCTAACCCAAGGGCAGACCGGTGAACTGGGCGTCGCGGATATCACCGTGACGGTGCACTTCAGCGCGGGTATCGATCTGGCCGCGCTGCTTCTCACCGATCGGGGCGCCGTCCGCGACGACAACGACCTGATCTTCTACAACCAACCCGCGGGCCCCGGCATCCAGCTGGTGCCCGGGCAGAACGCCGTCGCCGTCAGCCTGGCGTCGGTACCGCAGGGGGTGGCGCACATTCGCATCGTGGTCACCCTGGACGACCGCGACGGCCGCCTCGGCGACTATCCCGCACCGCACATCGGCATCGCCGATGAACGCGGAATCCCGTTGTACGAGTACGTGATCGACGGCCTCGGCAACGAGTCGGCGGTGGCGGCGGTGGATCTGGACCGCGGCGCCGACGGCTGGTATGCCCGGGCCGTCGGCTTCGGCCATCCCGGCGGCTTCGCGGCACTGCTCGCCGATCACGGCGTGTCGATCAGCACCTCGCCGCAGCCGGCGCGCTCGGCCGCGCCCGTCATCGCGCCGGTGCTGCGGGTCGGCGACACCGTCGCGCTGCGGCGGCAGGGCGCCGACCTGAGCTTCGTCAAGATGGGGCTGGGCTGGGATCCCGTCCATGTGCAGCACAAGTGGGGTTCGCGCCCGGTCGAGATCGATCTGGACGCCTCGGCCCTGGTCTACGCCGGGCACGATCTGGTGGACGCGGTGTACTACGGCCAGCTGGTGACCAAGGACGGCGCCATCCGGCACTCCGGCGACAACCTCACCGGTGAGGGCAAGGGCGACGACGAGGTCATCACGGTCGACCTGACCCGGGTCGGCTCGCACGTCACCGCCATCGTCTTCGTCATCACCTCCTACGCGGGGCATACCTTCGAGCGGGTGCGCAATGCCTTCTGGCGCTTGATCGACGGCACCAACAGCGCCGAGCTCACCCGGTCCAACCTGAGCTCGGGCGGCCCGCACACCGGGATGGTGGTGGCGAAAGTGCACCGCGAGGACGGCATCTGGAAGGTGCAGGCGCTCGGTCATCCGATCCAGGCCGGACATCCGGTCGAGGCGGCGTCACAGGTCGGTAAGTTCCTCTGAGTTCCGGGCCTCGGCCGGTTCGCCCGGCCGAGTTTTCCGGCGAGTCGCCGGTGTGCCGCGGGTGAACAGGTTCATCCGGGTCCGGCCGGATCCTGATACCGGCCATACTGTCGTAGTTTTCGTGGTTCCAATCTGTGCTGCTCTACCCCCTTCCATTGCTGAAACGAGGTAGCTCACATGTTGCGTACGTCACGACGGTTCGGAGTCGCACCGAAATCCCTGCTGCTACTGGTCTTCCTGGCCATCGTCGGCCTCGTCATCACCGCCTGCACGGGCGCGCAGGGCAGTTCGGTGGCCGCGGGCACGCTGGACACCGGGTTCGGTAACGGCGGCAAGGTCACCACGGATCTAGGGTCGCAGGCCGATCACGCGAATGCCGTTGTGGTGCAGCCCGATGGCAAGATCGTCGTCGCCGGCAGCACCCAGGATCCGGCCCAGGGCGACAACTTCGCGGTGGTCCGGTACTCCGCGGACGGCAAGCTGGACAGCGCCTTCGGCAACGGCGGCAAGGTGGTCACCGACTTCGGCGGCAAATCGGACGTGGCGAGCGCGGTCGCGCTCCAGGCCGACGGCAAGATCGTCGCGGTGGGCACCAGCCACGGTACCGCCACCGGGGACAATATCGCCGTCGCCCGCTACACCACGGATGGCAAGCTGGACAACGGTTTCGGCGTCAACGGCCAGGTGAGCGCCGACCTGGGCACCGCGGCCGATCACGGCAATGCGGTGGCGGTGCAGGCCGACGGCAAGATCGTGGTGGCCGGCAGCACGCGGGACCAGGAGCAGGGCGACAACTTCGTGGTGCTGCGGTATACGCCGGATGGCAAGCTGGACAACGGATTCGGCACCGACGGCAAGGTATCGACCGATTTCGGTGGCAGGTCGGATATTGCGAAATCCGTTGTCGTGGAATCGGATGGCAAGATCGTGGTCGCCGGGACCAGCAGCGGCACCACCACCGGCGACAATATCGCGGTCGCGCGCTACACCTCCGACGGCAAGCTGGACCCCGGGTTCGGCGTCAACGGTCAGGTGAGCTCCGATCTGGGCACCGCCGCGGATCACGGCAATGCGGTGGCGGTGCAGTCCGACGGCAAGATCGTGGTGGTGGGCAGCACCAAGGATCCGGTGCAGGGCGACAACTTCCTGGTGGTGCGGTACACGCCGGATGGCAAGCCGGACAGTGGTTTCGGTGCCGATGGCAAGGCCACCACGGACTTCGGCGGCAAGTCCGATGTGGCGGCCGCGGTCGCGCTGGCTCACGACGGCACGATCATCGCGGTCGGCACCAGCAGCGGGACCGGCACCGGGGACAATATCGCGCTGGCCCGCTACACCTCCGACGGCAAGCCCGACAGCGGCTTCGGTGCGAACGGGAAGGTGAGCACCGACCTCGGGACGGCGGCCGATCACGGGAATGCCGTGGCGCTGCAGGCGAATGGCGGGATCGTGGTAGCAGGGACCACCAAGGATTCCGCGCAGGGCGACAACTTCGTGGTGCTCCGTTACGGCGCCTGATTCCCGGTTCGGTTCGTGGGCGGGGCGCGTCCGATCCGGGCGCGCCCCGTTTCCGTCGGGCGTTGTGCTCTCAGGAGACGGTGATGAACCGGCCCAGCTGCGGGACGGCCTCGCCCGGATGCTTGGCCTGGAAGCCCTCTCCGATGGCCTGCAGCGCCCACTCGCCGTTCGCGCGGAACACCTTGGCCATGGCGATCGCCGTGAACGGCATGCCACCCGCCAGCGCGTACCGGGCCAGCTCGGCCTGCGTGGTGTCGTCCACCAGCCGGCAGTAGGCATTGCTGACCTGCTCGAAGGTGTGTCCCTGATACGAGGTGACGATGAACAGCAGCGTGTTCACCTGGCGTGGCACCCGGCTCAGGTCGACCAGGATCACCTCGTCGTCTCCGGCGGCGCCCTCACCGGTCAGGTTGTCGCCCGAATGCCGGATGGAGCCGTCCTTGGACGTCAGCTGCCCGTAGTAGGCCACGTCCACCAGGTGCCGGTCGGCGAACATGGCCACCCAGGCGTCCAGGTCGATGTTCACCGGTCGCCGCCCGAACAGACCGCCCTGCCGGGCGGGATCCCAGCCGAGCCCCATCCGAATCCGGGTCAGCGCGACACCGCCGTCCTTGCGCAGGGTGACGCGCTGGCCCTTGGACAGATTCACCGGTCGCCCGCGTGCGAGCCCGCCGTCACCGGCCGGTGGCGCGGGGTTCGGGGGCGGCGGGACCTGATAGGCCGAATTCTGCTGGGGCTGAGCGGGATACGGTGCAGGCGGCGGCGGTTGAGTGCTGTACGGCGAGTTCGGCGGCGGCTGAGAGGGATACGGCGAGTTCGGCGTGACATAGGTCGGCTCGACCGGCGGCGGGTAGGCCGTGGGGGAGGGCGGCGGGGGAGCGGTGCGGTTCTCGGCGGGCGGCGCTTCCTCGACGGTGACCCCGTGGTCGGTGACCAGGGCCGCGAAGCCGCCCGCATAGCCCTGGCCGACCGCGCGCACCTTCCAGGTGCCGTAGCGCCGGTACAGCTCGACCGCGATCACGATCGATTCGCTCTGCAGATCCTCGATCTTGTACTCGTACAGCGAGTTCCCGTGCTCATCGGAGACCAGCGCGATCGGCGGGGCGATGCGGCCGAAGGTGGACCCGGCCTCGTCGAGCGTGATCACCGCCCGGATCTGGGTGATGTCGGCGGGCACCTGGGTCAGCGCCACCGACAGTTCGGCGGGCTGCCCCGCCTCACCGTTCCGCAGCCGCACCCCGGGCCCGGCCGGCTGGTTGTAGAACACGAAATCCGCGTCCGAGCGTACCTTCCCGTGCTCGGTCACCAGCAGCGCGGACAGCGCGGCGGCCGCCGCGACCCGGACGGAAACCACCACCTCCGGCGCGGTGAGCGGTCCGTTCTGACCCTTCACAAGCGTTGTGGACAAGGCCGATCCTCCCGTATCGAGACGCCCACTTGCCACTGTAGGAGACCGGGGTGCCCTCAGCAGCCGAGCTGATCGGCCAGGTCGAGGAAATCCACGGCATTGATATCGAATTCATCCGAGAACTCCGCATCGCCGAGCTCGGGATCGCCGTACTCCAGGGGGCGCGTGACGAACGCCGTCCGGAATCCGAGCTCGCCGGCCGCCCGGATGTCGTACTTGTGGCTGGCCACCATCATGATCTCGGCGGGTTCCAGCCCCAGATACCGCGCCGCGAGCCGGTAAGTCCGCGGATCCGGCTTGAACACCCCGGCCATCTCCGCCGCGAACACGGCATGCCACGGCAGCTCCCCGTGCCGCGAAATCTCCACCACGGCACTGACATCCGCATTCGACAGCGTCGCCAGCGTGAACCGTCCCCGCAACCGCCGCAGCCCCGCCACCGTATCCGGCCACGGGTCGAGCCGAGCCCAGGCCCGGGCCAGCTCGTCCCGCTCCGGCACCCCGATCGAGATCCCCCTCGTCTCGAGCAGCGGGTCCAGCGTCTTCCGGTACACCGAGGCCACGCTCACCCAGGGCCCCTGCTCCGGCCGCTGCGACGTCGCCGCGAAATACGCGGCCCGCCACTCGTTCACGAACGCGCCCCAGTCCTCTCCCGGCCGCTCAGCCGCGAGCGCGGCCTCGGCCGCCCGCCGGATGGTCGAATGGAAATCGGTAGCGGTCCCCTGTACGTCGAACAACAGCGCCTTCGGGCTCAATACGTCCACAGCCGAAGACTAGGCGAGTTGTTTGTCATAGTTCCGACGGCCGGGGACGGCTCTAGGCTGAGCCCATGGAGACGGGTAGGGCGAGTAGGACGGCGTTGGCTACCGCGTATGCGCGGGCCCATCACCAGCTTTCGGGGGAGCCTCGGGTGTTCACCGATCCGCTGGCGGCGCGGATCCTGGGGATGACGGCGGATCGGATCGGGGATCTGGATACCGCGACCCTGGATCGGCCGGGCGGGAACGATCCGCGGCAGCGGGTGCGGCGGTATTTCCTGGCGGCGCGGGCTCGGTTCGCCGAGGATGTGGTGGCCGCTGCGGTGGCCGACGGGACCACGCAGGTGGTGATTCTGGGGGCGGGGCTGGATACGTTCGGATATCGGAATCCGTATCCCGGTCTGCGGGTGTTCGAGGTCGACCATCCGGACACGCAGGAGTGGAAGCGTGAGATGCTCGCGCAGGCCGGGATCGAGATTCCGGAGTCGCTCACCTTTGTTCCGGTGGATTTCGAAACCGGCACGCTGGCAGGGGGATTGGCTGCCGCCGGGTTCGATCGGGAGCGGTCGGCGGTGTTCGTCTGGCTCGGCGTGGTCATGTACCTGACCCGGGCCGCCATCGAGGAGACCCTGCGGTTCATCGCGGGTCAGGGGCAGCCGGCGCATGTGGTGCTCGACTACCTGAGCGGGGGGAACACGGACGAGGAGCGCGCGGAGGTGCGGGCGCGGGCCGCGCGGATCGCGGCGCTGAACGAGCCGTGGCTGAGTTACTTCGAACCGGAGGAGATCGAGAACCTGCTGCGCTCAGTGGGTTTCGATACGGTCGAGTTGCGGTCGCTGTCGGGATTGTTCGAGGAGTACCTCGGCGAACCGCTGGCCGATCTGCCGCCGGGGAGGGGGCGCGCGCCGCTGCTGCACGCGGTTCGCTTGGCGGTCGGGGACTGAAGATTGCCTGAAACTCCGCGCCGGGCCCGCTGAGCGGGCGCGCGGGCGCTCGATACTCGGGGACATGGGCAAGTCTGCGGAGTGGATGCGTACCGCGCGGGTGCTGCGCCGGACCGGGTTCGGGGCGACGGGGTCCGAGATCGACGCGGTCCCGGATGTGGCGGGCTACCTGCGCGCCGCGCTGACCGCCGACCCCGAGGCCGATCCGGGCGCGCGGGCCACCCCTGTGCCGGAGCTGGTTCCGCCCACCCCGCTCGGCAAGGGCGCGACGACCGAGGCCCGCAAGCAGTACCAGGCGCAGATCACCGGTCAGCTGGACACGCTGACCTGGTGGTGGCTGCGGCGCATGGCGGCCGTCCGGGTCCCGGTCCGGGAGAAACTGACCCTGCTGTGGCACAACCACTTCGCCACCTCGGCCACCAAGGTGCGCAATGCCGCCGAGATGGCCGCGCAGAACCGGACGCTGCGGGCCGGCGGCGCGGGTGACTTCGCCGCTCTCGCCTACGCCATGCTCACCGATCCGGCCATGCTGCGCTGGCTCGACGGTGTCGCCAATACCGCGAAGGCGCCCAACGAGAACCTGTCCCGCGAGTTCATGGAGCTCTTCGCGCTCGGCCACGGCAATGGGTACACCGAGACCGATGTCCGCGAGGGGGCCCGGGCGCTGACCGGCTGGACCATCACCGGTGGTGCGGCCACCTTCGATGTCGAGCGTCATGACACCGGCGCGAAAACCGTACTGGGCGTGACGGGTGCGCTGGACGCCCGGTCGTTCTGCGATACCGTGCTCGCCCGCCCGGAGTCCCCGCGCTTCGTGGCCGGGCGACTGTGGCAGCAGCTGGCCTCCGACGATCCGCCCTCCGATGCCGCCCTGAACCGCCTCACCGCCGCCTACGGCCCCGGCCGGGACCTGTCCGCCCTGGTGACCGCCGTCTGCACCGATCCCGAATTCACCACTGCCCGCGACACCGTCGTCCACGGGCCGGTGGAATGGCTGATCGCCGCCGTGCGGGCGTTCCGGATCCCGCTGACCGCGGACGCCGATGCCCGCGCCCTCGCCGGGACGCTGCGCAAACTCGGCCAGCTGCCCTTCTATCCGCCCACCGTCGGCGGCTGGCCGCGCGGGCAGGGCTGGATGTCGAGTGCCGCCGCGCAGATACGGCTCACGGCGGCACTGGATCTGATGAAGCAGGCCGACCTGTCGCCGATCACGCGGGCGGGCCGGGGCGACCGCCTGGACGCGACCGCCTACCTGCTCGGCGTCGGCTCCTGGTCCGACCGCAGCGCCGCCGTGCTCGCGACCGCCGTCGATCAGCCGCCCCGGCTGGCCGCGCTCGCCATCAATACGCCCGAATACCTCACCAGCTGAAAGCCACACCACCATGCCGCAATTCAGTCGCAGACAGTTCCTGGTCGGCACCGGCGTGCTGGGCGCGCTCGGCGTGGCCGGCGCCTCCGTGATCACCTGGGACGAGCTGCAGCAGCGCGCCGTCACCACCCCGCTGGCCGCCGGTTCCGGAATCCTGGTGGTGCTCACCCTCTACGGCGGCAATGACGGCATCAGCACGGTGATTCCCTACGCGGACAACGCCTATCACGACGCCCGTCCCGAGCTGTCCTACCGCCCCGAGGAAGTCCTGCACCTGGATGACCAACTGGGCCTCAACCCGGCCTTGAAGGGCCTGTCCGGCCTGTGGCGCGACCGCACCCTGGCCATTGTGCGCGGGGTCGGGTATCCCGCACCCGACCACAGCCACTTCCGTTCCATGGACATCTGGCAGACGGCCTCACCCGACGAGCCGGTGCAGACCGGATGGATCGGCCGCTGGCTGGACGCGACGGGTGACGATCCGGTCCGCGCGGTCAATATCGGGCCCGTCCTGCCCCAGCTGGCCCTGGGTGCGAAACACACTGCCGCAGCGCTGGATCCAGCGTCCGCGCCGCTGTCCGACGATCTCGCGGCGGCGCTGTCCGGCCTGGCCGCCGCCGACGCCTCCGACAGCCCGGCGCGGGCCCGGGTCTGCACCGGATACCAGGCCGAACAGACTGTCCGGCAGACCTTTTCGTCCCTGAGGTCGCCCGGGAAGACGCCCGCGAACCCGCTGACCGCCCAGCTGGACCTGGTCTCCCAGTGCGTCAAGGCCGGTGTCCCCACCCGCGTCTACTCGGTCAGCCTGGGCGGCTTCGACACCCACGCCGACGAACGGCACACCCAGGAGCAATTGCTGGGCCGCCTGGACGAGGCGGTCACCGCCTTCCTGAAGGACCTCTCCACGCATCCGCGCGGCCGCGATGTGGTGCTGATGGCCTACAGCGAGTTCGGCCGCCGGGTGGCCGCCAATGCTTCACAGGGCACCGATCACGGCACCGCCGGACCCGTCTTCCTGGCCGGGACGCCGGTGGCCGGGCGGCTTTCACGGCGACGAGCCCAGCCTCACCGACCTCGACAATGGCGACCTGAAGGTGACCGTCGACTTCCGCGACGTCTATCACGAACTGCTGCACCAGGTCCTCGCCACCGACCCCACCCCGGTGGTCGGTTCCGGTCGCCGTGACCTCGGCCTGCTGTCCGCCTGACCGCGGCGTGCCCGGAATGTCGGCTCCGCGACACCCGTAAGTGTTGCCGACCGGCCCGGAACGCGGTATTCAGTTCGCTCGTGTGGGAAGGCGAATCGAGGCTGAGAGTAGGGACCGGTGCGCGCCGATGTTTCTGCGGTGGGCCGGGCGAGAAACCCGCGTGGCCGCCGCCACCCACGGATCCGACTGCTGCCCCAGCTGCTGGCCGCGGCGGCGGAGGCTGATCCGTCCGGGATCGCACTGCGCGCGGGCGCGCAGTCGCTGACCTATGCCGAGCTCGACGAGCGATCCACCCGCCTGGCGCGGGTGCTGGCGGCTCGGGGGCTGGGTCCGGGCGACCGGGTGGTGCTGGCGCTGCCGCGTTCGCCCGAGGCGGTGGTCGCGGTCTGGGCGGTGGCCAAATCGGGGGCGGCCTTCGTGCCGGTCGACCCCGGCTATCCGCCGGATCGGGTGGCGCACATGCTCGCCGACGCGGGTGCGCGTTGCGGGCTCACCCTGGGCGCACTCCGCGACCGGCTCGGCGCTGCCCTCGACTGGCTCGAACTCGACGCGCCCGACTGCGCCACGCTCGTGGCCGACGCCTCGGCGGAATCCCTGCACTTCACCGAACGCACCCGCCGCCTGCACGGCGGGGACATCGCGTATGTCATCTACACCTCCGGCTCGACCGGGGCCCCGAAAGGCGTGGCCGTCACGCATTCCGGCCTCGCCGGGCTCTGCGCCGAGCAGTCCCGCCGCTTCGCCGTCACCGCCGAGTCCCGCACCCTGCACTTCGCCTCCCCGAGCTTCGACGCCGCCGTGCTCGAACTGCTGCTGGCGGTCGGAGCCGGCGCGACCATGGTGCTCGCGCCCGCGGACTGCTATGGCGGTGGCGAACTCGCGGACCTGCTGCGCGCCGAGCGGGTGACGCACGCCTTCCTGACCCCGGCCGCCCTGGCGGGCCTGGAGGCGAGCGGGCTGCCCGACCTGGCGGTGGTGGTCGCGGGCGGCGAGGAGTGCCCGCCGGATCTGGTCGCACGCTGGTCGCCGGGACGGTCCTTCTTCAATCTCTACGGCCCGACCGAAACCACCGTCGCCGCGACCATCAGCACCGCGCTGACCACCGCGGACACCGTCGATATCGGTGGACCGATCGCCGGGGTGACCGCGCTCGTCCTGGACGCCCGGCTCCGGCCGGTGCCGACGGCGGTGGCCGGTGAGCTGTACCTGGCCGGGCCGGGCCTGGCACGCGGGTATCACGAGCGTCCCGGGCTGACCGCCGCCCGCTTCGTGGCGCATCCGAATGCCAAGGGGGAGCGCCTCTACCGGACCGGTGATGTGGTGCGGTGGATCAGCGGCCGTGCCGGTGTCCCGGTGCTGCAATACCTGGGCCGCAACGATTCGCAGGTGCAGCTCCGGGGCATCCGGGTGGAGCTCGATGAGATCGACGCCGTCCTGTCAGCACACGAATCCGTGGCCTTCGCAATCACTCTCGTGCGCCGCCTGCGCAGCGGGGCCGATGGTGTGGTGTCGTACGTGGTGCCCGCATCGGACGCGGTCGTGGATACCGCGAGCCTGGCCGAGTATGCGCGGCAACAGCTTCCACGTCACGCCGTCCCGGCCGCCCTCACCGTGATCGACGCCGTTCCGCTGACTCCGTCCGGCAAGCTGGATCGGGCCGCCCTGCCCGAGCCCACCGTCGCCACGCGCCCGTACCGGCCGTCGTCGACCGCCACCGAGCGTGCCGTGGCCGCCGCCTTCACGGAACTGCTCGGGGTGGGCCGGATCGCCGCGGCCGACGACTTCTTCGAGCTCGGCGGAAACTCCCTGCTCGCCATCCGATTGGCCGGACGCCTGGGTGCGGATCGGGGCACCCGGGTGCCCGTGCAGTTGATCTTCGAGCATTCGACGGTGGCCGAGCTGGCGGCCGCCGTCGACGGGCTCGACGCCGGCGACCGGCCACCGCTGACCGCGCGGTCGCAGCGCGCGACCCGGGCGCCGCTGTCGCCGGCACAGCAGCGCCTGTGGTTCCTGGCGCGCCTGGAACCGGGATCGGCGGCCTACAACATCCCGTTCGCACTGCGCCTGTCCGGCGAACTCGACACGGCGGCGCTGGAACTCGCCGTGCGTGATCTGCTCGACCGGCACCAGGCGCTGCGGACGAGCTATCCCGAGCACCACGGCACCGGCTATCAGGACATCCGGCCCGCCACCGCGGTCCAGTGGGATCTGGCGCCGGTCGATATCGCGGAGTCGGGGGTGCGGCCGCAGCTGATCGCGTTGGCGGGCAAAGGATTCGACGTCACCGCCGAGGTCCCGGTGCGTGTGCGGCTGTTCCGGATCGCCGAGCACGAGCATGTGCTGGCCGTCGTGATCCACCATCTGTCCGCGGACGGCTTCTCCATGGTCCCGCTGACCCGCGACCTCATGACCGCCTACACCGCCCGCACCCGCGGCACGGCCCCCGACTGGCCGCCACTGCGCGTGCAGTACGCCGACTACGCGATCTGGCAGCGCGAATTGCTGGGCGCGGCATCGGATCCCGGCTCACTGCTGGCGACTCGACTGCGGTACTGGCGCGAGGCGCTGGCGGGCCTGCCCCCACTGCTGGACCTGCCCACCGATCGCCCGCGCCCGCCGGTGGCGTCGCATCGCGGTGCGGCCCAGCACTTCCGGGTGGACGCCACCCTGCACCGGGCGCTGGAGCAACTGGCCCGTGCGCGCGGCGTCTCGCTGTTCATGCTGCTGCACGCGGCGCTGGCGGTCGTGCTGGCCCGGCTGGCCGGGACCACGGATGTGGCGGTGGGCGCGCCGGTCGCGGGCCGCGGCGAACCCGAACTCGACGATGTGGTCGGCATGTTCGTCAATACCCTGGTCCTGCGCACCCGCATCGACCCGGCGGAGAGCTTCGCCCGCCTGCTCGACCGGGTACGCGACATCGACCTGGCCGCCCTCGCCCATGCCGAACTGCCCTTCGAGCGGCTGGTGGCCGACCTGGACCCGCCGCGCAGCCGGGCGCATCACCCGCTGTTCCAGGTGGCCCTGTCCTTCCAGGAGTTCGGCGGTCAGGCGCTGCGGCTGCCCGGGCTGACGGTCACCGCGGCCGATCTCGGTGAGACCTTCTCGCCCGTCGATCTGCAACTGACCGTCGTTCCGCAGCGCGATGCCGAAGGCGCTGCGGGACTGAACTGTTCGTGGCGGTATGCCGTCGATCTGTTCGACGATCCGACCATCGCCCGGCTCGGCCGGCGGCTGACCGGGCTGCTCGCCGCGGCGGCCGCCGACCCGGAGCGGTCGGTCGGGGACCTGCCCCTCACCGAGGCCGCCGAACTCGCGACCTTCGCGACAGCCGGGCCGAATCACGCAGTGACACACAGGTTCATGTTCGACGCGTTCACGGACCAGGCCCACCGGACACCCGACGCGATTGCGGTGACCGGAGACGGCGTGGCACTGACCTACCGTGAGCTCGCCGAGCGATCGAATCGGCTGGCACGCAAGCTGATCGGGCTGGGCGTCGGTCCCGGTGCCAGGGTCGGCGCGGCGCTGGATCCCGGCCCCGATCTGGTGGTATGCCTCTATGCCATCGTGCAGGCCGGTGGTGCGTTCATGCCGATCGACCCGGGCCAGCCCGCCGACCGGATCGAGGCCATGCTGGCCGCGGCCGCGCCCGTGTGCACGGTGACCGCCGATCTCCTGAATCCCGCTGAACTGTCCGAGTTCTCCGCCGATCCGGTGACCGACGCCGACCGGTTGCGGCCGCTGCGCGATCAGGACCTCGCCTATGTGATCTTCACATCCGGGTCCACCGGCCGCCCCAAGGCCGTCGGCATCTCGCATGCTGCCCTCACCGGCTACATCGCGTTCTTCACCGCCGAATACCGGCTGACCGAACGCGATACCTATCTCCAATTGGTGCCCGCCACCTTCGACGCGTCTCTGATCGGTGCCACTGTCCCGCTTGCCGTGGGCGCACACCTGGTGATCCCGTCGGGTCCGGGCCGCACCGATCCCGAGCACCTGGCCGATCTCATGGCCCGCCACCGGGTGTCGGCCTTCCTCGCCGTGCCGTCCCTGCTGCGCGCGCTGCTCGACCATGCTCCCGCGGGAGCCTTCGCGGCACTGCGTGTGGTGTGGGCCGGTGGTGAAGCCCTGCCCGCCGAGCTGATCGCGCGCTTCACCGCGGCCGGACCGGCCCGGCTGCACAACCTGTACGGGCCCACCGAGGCCACCATCTCCGTGACCGGCGTCGAGGTCACGAACTTGGGCGACGCACCGGTGTCCATCGGTGCGCCGCACTGGAATTCACGCGCCTACGTCCTCGATTCCCGGCTGCACCCCGTGCCCGTGGGCACGCCCGGGGAGCTCTACGTCGCGGGTGCTCAACTCGCTCGTGATTACCTCGGACAGGCCGGCACCACGGCGGATCACTTCGTAGCCGATCCCTTCACCGCCGTGGGGGAGCGCATGTACCGGACCGGCGACCTGGTCCGGCGTACCCATCACGGTGGCCTGGAATACCTGGGCCGCACGGACTTCCAGCTCGCGCTGCACGGCCTGCGCATCGAACCCGGTGAGGTGGAGGCCGCACTGCGCGCGCACCCCGCCGTCGCCGAGGCCGTTGTGGCGATCCGCCGTGACCGGCTGGTGGGATACCTGCGCACCGGTGAGGTCGACCCCGACCTTGCCGACGTGCTGGCGACAGCCCGAACGCGGCTGCCCGGTTACATGATTCCGGCCCAGCTGACCGTGGTGGAAGCCTTCCCGCTCGGACCGACGGGCAAACTGGACCGGTCCGCGCTGCCCGATCCCGAACTCCCGGTGCGGGAATACCGTGCGCCCGAGACACCCGAAGAACTGGCCATTGCGGATGTGCTCAGTGCGGAACTGGGCATCGATCGGGTCGGCCGCGAGGACGACTTCTTCGCCCTGGGTGGAAACTCTCTGTCCGCCATCCGGGTTCGCGCCGCTCTGGCCGACCGGCTCGACCTTCCCGTGCCGCTTACTTACCTCTTCGCCCATCCACAGGTCCGGGAACTCGCCGCCGCGCTGCTGTCAGGCTCGGCGCCGACCGGCGAGGAACCCGACCCGTCGGCCGACACCTCCCTGGCTCCGGAGATCACCGCCGCGGGCCTCCCCGTGCCGCGCCCCGGCGAGCCCGCCGCCATTCTGCTCACCGGCGCAACAGGATTCCTCGGCGTCTTCCTGCTGCGGGAGCTGCTCGACCGAACCTCCGCCACCATCCACTGCCTGACCCGGGCCCGCGATGCCTCCGCCGCACGCGACCGGATCTCCGCGAACGCCACCCGCTTCGGCATCGACATCTCCGCCGATATCCATCGAATCGTCGCTGTCCCCGGCGATCTCGCTCGACCCCGGCTCGGCCTCACCCCGGCGGAGTTCACCGAACTGACCCTGCGGATCGACGTGATCTACCACAACGCCGCCCTCGTCAACCACCTCGAGCCGTATGCCCGCATGCGCGACGCCAACGTCGGCGGCACCGTGGAGGTTCTGCGGCTGGCCACCGCGGGTCGTTGCAAGCCGGTCCACTACATTTCGACCGCCTCGGTCGCCGACGCCTCGCTCCCGCACGGTCTGCCGGGCTACGTCGCCACGAAATGGGTTGCCGAACACCTCGTCCGGACCGCCGCCGACCGCGGCCTGCCCGCTCGCGTCTACCGCCCCGGCCTGATCACCGGCGATTCCCGCACCGGCGTCGCCGGCACCGACGACGCCTGGTGGACCATGCTGCGCGCCATGCTGGTCCTCGGCCTCGCACCCGAGCTACCGGACGCCGAGGTCGCCATGCTGCCCGTCGACCAGGCGGCCGCGGCCATCGTCGGCGCAGCAGCCGAGCCCTCGGGGCCCCGCACCGTCGGCTTGCTGCCGGGAAGGACCCTGTCCCTGAAGGCCATTCGCGACGAACTCCTGAGCCGGGGCTATCGGATCGACCTCGTCGACCCGGCCGAATTCGCGACCGCGCTGCTGACCGCGGCCGAACAACCCGGAGCCGACGACCTGCTGGCGCGGGCGGCCGCGCTCACCGTCAACTATTCGGCCGAGGTGACCGGGGCCCCGAGCGATCCGGACTCCGCCTGTCCCGGCGCCGACCGGGTGACCCTGAAGCGCTACCTCGACTACTACGTCGCCACCGGCTTCCTGCCGCCGCCGCCGCTGTGACCCGGATCGCGCGCCCGGAATCAAAGCCCGCCGTCTGCGTTGGCACTGACCATGACTGCGGCACTACGGGCGATCCGCTTCTCCATCCTGGACCGCTCCCGGGTGCGCGTGGACCAACCGCACCCGGAGGCCCTGCGCGAGACCGTCGAGTTCGCCCGGCTCGCCGAGGAGTGGGGCTACCACCGCTTCTGGGTCTCCGAACACCACAGCGTGCCCGGCGTGGCCGGGTCCGCGCCGACGGTCCTGGCCGCAGCCATCGCCGCAGCCACCTCCCGCATCCGCGTCGGCACCGGCGGCGTCATGCTGCCCAACCATCAGCCGCTGATCGTCGCCGAACAGTTCGGTGTCCTGGAATCGCTGTATCCCGGCCGTATCGATATGGGCCTGGGCCGCTCGGTCGGCTTCACCGGCGGCGTGCGCCGCGCCCTCGGCCACGACCGGCGCGACGCCGAGGACTTCGACACCCAATTGTCCGAGCTGCTGGCCTATTTCGCGGGTGGCCGCCAGGGCGTGCACGCCTGGCCCGCGGAGGGCCTGCGGGTGCCCGCCTTCCTGCTCGCCACCGGTTCCGGGGCCGAGCGTGCCGCCCGCTTCGGCCTGCCCCTGGTCATTGCGCCCGTCGCCGGCGAGGACGCCATGGTCGAGGCGATCGAGCGGTACCGCACCGGCTTCCGACCGGGTTCCGGCGGCGACGAACCGTATGTCGTCCTCTCCGGCTCGGTCGTCATCGCCGACACCACCGAGCAGGCCCACCGCCTGCTCCTGCCCGAGGCCTGGTCGGCGGCCTGGTCCCGTACCCGCGGCGAATTTCCGCCCCTGAGCCCGCCCGAGCTCATCGAGCGCGAACCCATGACCGATCGCCAGCGCGAGCTGTTCGAGGAAGCCCTGCGCGGCCACATCCACGGCACCGAATCCGAGGTCCTGGCCGACCTCGACCGCCTGGTGCGCCACACCGGGGCCGACGAATTCCTGGTCCACACCAGCACTTACGACCGCACCGCGCGCCTGGAGTCGCACCGCCGGCTCGCGAACGCGGTAGGACTGCGCGCCGATGCGGAAGGTCGGCGCGCCTCAGCGTGAGCCGTGCCAGACGCCGTCATGGTCGCGGTGGGTGGACAGGTAGGCGGTGTCGGTGAGCAGCGTGTCGTAGAAGTCCAGGTCGATGTGCTGTGCCTGGAGGTAGTTCATGATCCAGACCGTCGGCACCGTGCCGGGGAACTTCCCGAACGTCTCGTCGATGTAAGTCGCTTGGAGAGAGACGAATTCGCGGAAGCGTCGGTCCCACGGCGCGGCGGCGCCGCGGACGCCCGGGGTGTCGGCGAAGGGCCCCGGCGTCGCCGGGTGGTACGGTCCGCCCGGCCCGAACTTGCGCTCGGCCAGCGCCTCCACCGCGGCGGCCATGGACTCGTGGTGCGGACGGCAGAACCCCTCGAACACCCCGGGCAGCCCGGTGGGATTGGGGAACGGCCAGTCCGGATCGGCGTCATAGCGGAACCCGAGGCCCGGGACCTCCGGATCGCCGGACGCCCCCAGCACGGTGAGCCGGTCGATGCCGTCGAAGGCCCACCCGCCCAGGCCCATTGCACCGAGCAGCAGGTGGCCGTTCACCACCGCCGCCATGAGTTCCGCGGTGGCCTCGGTCAGCGAGTACTGCTCGACGAAGCTGAGCGGAATCGGATCGGTGAAACGCAAACGGTCCCGGTACTTTTCGACGCCCGGGATCTCCCGCTTGTTGATGTCGTCGTACAGCGCGAACCCGTTCTGGACGAAGAACCCGATATTGGCCAGCAGCTGCTGGGCCACATCCGCGACCGGAATCACCAGCAGCGAGCCGGGGTGATTGGCGATCCAGGTGTTGTGACCCTCCAGGTACGGCTCCTCGCGCGGAATGTGAATGCGCTTGTCCGACAACCGGATAACCCGCGCCAGCAGCGCGTTCAGCTGGGCCTCGGCCGCACCGTCGCCCTCGGCGTAGGTCGCCGTCGGCGGGGCGTCGCGGGTCGGCAGGAAGTAGGTCCCGGAGTCGTCGGTGAAGAAGAACTCGCTGGTGTGGAATCCGGCCGCCGAGGCGAAGGTTCGTCCCGTCGCCGACCCGCTGTAGTTCGGCCACGCGGGCGCGTATCCGGGATGGTGGCTGATCCCGAAATGCCAGCCGGTCCAGCCCGCGACGGTATTGAGCACCACCGCCCGCTCCAGCTCGCTCAGCGCGCGCGGCGCGTGCTTGCTGGTGAACGCCAGCGGGCCCGCCGGGATACTCCCGCCCAGCGGAAAGCGCCGGGAGCGCCGCCCGTAGATGGCATCCAGGAGCGGGAACCGCGCCAGTTCACGCAACGCGTCCCGTTCGCCATCCCCAAGAGTCAAGGGCGGCAATCCCACAGAGCTCGTATGCGGCATAGTTCTCCTAAGGTGAACGGAAGGTTAACGGAACTTGACCAAAAGGTCGCTGGTGGGCCATAATTGCCGATCTGTACCTCGCAACCCGCGAGGTTTTGTGCAATCGGTATTGCGCCGGCGCAACTCCGGAAGGAGGGCTGTCATGGCTTTCATCAACTTCTCTCGTAACCCGCTGACCGTGCTCTCGGTCCTCGCAGAGCGTTCCCGCTCGGCGTTGACCGCTCAGGAGCGGGCCAATCTGCGGTCCACCCGCGCCCGCGCCGCGATCTTCAGCGCCGCGCTGGGCGCCCACAGCACCCGCTGAGCCCGGGCTGCGCAAGGTCACCGGGCCGACGCCCGCCGTCTCGAATCATTCGGGGCGGCGGGCGTTTTCGTTATTTCGCCGGCCGCCGGCGGGCGCCATCCGGGCTCGCAGCCAGGCCGGCGGTTTGGCTCGCGCGCTCCCCGGCGTGCCACCTGCCGACACCCAATCGACTGTCATAGCAGAAAAGTATCAGGTCGCGATCGGGAATTTGTGACCGGGCTCACGCTTGAAACCAACGCAACGTCAGGTTTTAGCGTGAGTGGAGCACACCGAAAGGGAGGCGCGATGGGTGAGCGGACCTGGCGGGTCGGGGAATTGGCCCGGGAGACCGGGGTGACCGTGCGGACGCTGCATCACTACGACCGGCTCGGGCTGGTGACGGCGTCCTCGCGCACCGGTGGCGGGCATCGCTGCTACGGCGCGGCGGACGTGCGGCGGCTGCACCGCGTGATCGCGTTGCGGGACTTCGGGTTCACGCTCGAGGAGATCGCGGGCGTACTCGCCGATGCCCCGGATCAGGACCCCCGGGACCTGGTCCGTCAGCAGCTCGAGGTGCTCGACCGCCGGATCGCACAGGCCCTGCGCCTGCGCGCCCGCCTGCTCGGTGTGTACGACGGCCTCGACCGCATGGCCGAGCCGTCGGCACTGGAGTTCCTGCGATTGATCGAGGAGATGGTGGCCATGAATCAGCCCATGACACTGGAGGAATTCACCCGGCTCGCCCGGCAGCGCGAGGCCCGCGTGCGAGAGCTCACCGAGGAACAGCGCGCCGAGTTGTTCCAGCGCCGCGAGGCCGCCTTCGCCGCATTGGGCGCCGAAGACGTCGAGCGCATGCAGGAGGAGCGGCGACGCTACCTGCCGCCCGGCTTCGAACCCGGTGGCGCGCAAGGGTAGTCGCGTCGGCGAGTGTGGCCCCGGTGTCCCCGCCGGGGCCACACCCGTATCGGCGCAATCCGAACTCGGCGCGTACCTGGAGGCAGCCGCCCGCCGCCGTGCGCGGGACTGATCAGCGCAGAACCGTATTGATCAGCGGAGGGCGGCGCGGGCCCCGGCGGCCTCGAGCCTGATCCGGGCCGTCTCGGCGGCATCCTTGTCGACCTTCTCCAGGACCGCCTTGGGGGCCGCCTCGACCAGGTCCTTGGCCTCCTTGAGGCCGAGGCCGGGAATGATCTCCCGCATGGCCTTGATGACCTGAATCTTCTTGTCCCCGAAAGACTCCAGGACGAGATCGAATTCGCTCTGCTCGTCCGCGGCCTCGGCCGGCGGCGCGTCCGCCACGGCCTGGACGGCCACAGGCGGCGCGGCGGTGACACCGAACTCTTCCTCGAACGCCTTCAGGAACTCCGAAAGCTCCAGCAGCGTCATACCTTTGAAAACGTCGAGCAACTCGACAATGGTCATCTTGGCCATGATGTACCCCTTGCAACGCTGACCAGGCGATACGAACAAGTCTAAGCGTGCGGGGCCGCCATGGTCATCAGATATTCGCGTTCCCCGCGTGTCAGCGGGCGTGGCGCGCCGTCGTCGACGGCGACCAGCGTGGAAGTGGCGGAGAGATACAGGTATTCGGCGTCGCTGACCTCGTGCGCCAGGGTGAACGAGGTGGTGCCGATGCGCTCCACGATCGAGGTCACGGTGACCGGCGCGGCCCGGAAGAGCAGCGGCATGCGATAGGACAGGCGCTGACCGGCGACCACCACCCGCCACGGGACGCCGCCGGGTTCGTGTCTACCTGCCAGAGATTCATTGCTACCCGGCAGAGATTCGTGACCAACCGCGAGAGACTCGTAGCGGCCCAGCAGATCCGAGCGGGCCTCGTCCAGGTACTGGGCGAACACCACATTGTTGAGGTGCTGCTGCGCGTCGATGTCGGTGCGGCGCAGCTGGATGTCGTAGGTGTGCATCAGGCTTCCAGGTCCTTCAGCAGGTGGCGCTGATCCTCGGGCAGCGGGCGCGACCTCTGGGTGGCCTGGTCGAAGGCGACCATGGTGCATACGGCCGTGGAGTACACCACCTCCTCGTCCCGGATCTCCTGCTGCAGCGCGAACGACGAGGTGCCGATCTTGGTCACCCAGGTCTCCACCCGCACCGGCTCCTGGCGGTAGCGCAGCGGCGTCAGGTAGTCGATGTCCATCTGCGCGACCACATTGGCGCCGCCGAAACCCCGCGTCCAGAACAGGTCGATGCGGGATTCCTCCAGGTAGCGCAGGTGCGCCGCATTGTGCACATGCCCGTCGGCGTCCATGTCGGACCACCGCGGGGGGCACAGGAAAAGGTGTCGGGCCACCCCGCATTCATATCAAGCGGGCCGGGGTGAGTCAGCTCATGCCAGTTGGGGGCGGCAACCTCCGGGCTAGTGCCGGATGGCCGAATCTGCAAGAGTCGTGTCATTGACGCCATCGGGGTGCAGACCGCAGGCTGAAGGTATGCGGGTGGTGCTGATCGTGGTCTTCGACGGGTTCCAGCTGACCGATCTCGCCGGGCCCGCCGACGTGTTCACCGGGGCGGCCGCGCTCGGCGCGACTCCGGGCTACCGGGTCGAACTGGCCGCCGCGCAGGCCGGTCCGGTGCGTTCCTCGTGCGGCATCGAGGTGACCGCGGCGCACGGGCTCGACACCTGGGACGGGCCGCTGGACACGCTGCTCGTGGTGGGTGGGCTGACCGTTTGGGCCGCGGCCGGGGACGTCGATCTGGTGACCGGCATCCGGCGGCTGGCCGCCGGCTCGGATCGGGTGGGCTCGGTCTGCTCGGGCACCTTCCTGCTGGCCCGGGCCGGACTGCTGGACGGCCGCCGCGCCACCACGCACTGGGCGGGCGGCGAGCTGCTGGCCGAGCAGTTCCCGGCCATCACCACCGAACCCGACCGCATCTACGTGCGTGACGGGCCGATGTGGACCTCGGCCGGGGTGACCGCGGGCATCGACCTGGCGCTGGCCATCGTGGCCGCCGACCACGGGCCGGACCTGGCGCGCGAGGTGGCGCGCTGGATGGTGGTGTACCTGCACCGGCCGGGCGGGCAGAGCCAGTTCAGCGCACCGCTCGCGGCCAACCCGCCCAAGCGGAATTCGCTGCGGGCGCTGCAGGTCTGGATGGAGGAGAATCCGGAGGCGGATCTCTCGCTGCCCGCGCTGGCCGAGCGGGTCGGCATGAGCATCCGGCATTTCTCCCGAGTCTTCGCGGGCGAGACCGGGACCACCCCCGCCCGCTATGTCGAGCAGGTCCGCGTGGCCGCGGCCCGGCGCCTGCTGGAGACCACCGACCAGCCCATGGACCGGATCGCCGCCGCCGTCGGGCTCGGGAGCCCCGAGACCCTGTACCGAATCTTCCACCGCCAGCTGGGCATACCGCCGGGCGAGTACCGCGCCCGGTTCACCACATTCTGAAAGGGGGAGTGTCCCATGACATTCCAGATCGCCATCGTGCTCTACCCGGGCATGACCGTGCTGGACGCGATCGGGCCGTACGAAGTGCTGCGGATGATTCCGGACAGCGAATTGCGATTCGTCTCCAATGAAGTCGGCCCCATCGTCTCCGACAGCGGAGTGCTGGCGCTGGGCGCGACCCACACCTTCGCCGAGACGCCCGCGCCGGATCTGGTGCTGGTCGGCGGATCCGAGGCCGCGACCACCGAGGCCATGGCCAACCGCGAGCTCATCGACTGGCTGCGGGCCGTGCACCCGAACACGCAATGGACCACCTCGGTCTGTTCCGGTGCGCTGATCCTGGCCGCCGCCGACATCCTGCGCGGTCATCCCGCCACCACGCACTGGGCCGCCCAGCCCGCCCTGGCCGCGTTCGGGGCCGAGTCGCGTCCGCACGACCGGATCGTGCACAGCGGCAAGATCGTCACCGCCGCCGGGGTCTCGGCCGGAATCGACCTCGGGCTGTGGCTGGTCGGCCGGATCGCGGGGGAACAGGTCGCGCAGATAACTCAGCTCTACATCGAATACGACCCGCACCCGCCGTTCGACACCGGTCACCCGGACAAGGCGCCCGCCGAGATCATGCGCAAGGCCCGAGTGGAGATGACCAAACGCGCCGCCACACCCCGCCTTCCGGTCGACCTGGCCACCACCTTCTGGCGGCTGACCCTCAACCGCATGCGGGAACGCGCCGCCGCCAAGCGCTGACTTCCCGTACCGTCGGAAGGGTGACCGAGCTGCTCGGCGACCACTTCTTCGCCAATCCGCATGCGTACTACCGGCTTTGGCGCGAGCAGGGCCCGGTCCACCGGGTGCATTTCGGCGACGGCGTGGACCGCTGGCTCATCATCGGCTACGAGGAGGCGCGCGCGGCGCTGGCGGATCCGCGGCTGTGCAAGGACATCGACCGGCTGGAAGCGGTGATCGAGCGCAAGTACGCCGGGACCTGGGCGGGGCCGCGCACCCACGACGGCCTGCGGCACATGCTCAATGCCGATCCGCCCACCCACACCCGGCTGCGCAAGGCGGTCTCCCAGGCGTTCACCGCGCGCCGGGTGGCCGCGCTGCGGCCGGTCATCGAACGGACGGCGAACGACCTGCTCGACGCCATGGCCGGGCACGAGCAGGTGGATCTGCTGCAGGCCTTCGCGGTGCCGCTGCCGGTGGCGGTGATCTGTCACCTGCTGGATGTGGACATCGAGGATCACGGCACCTTCCGCGAGTGGACCAAGGCTCTCGTCGGCACCCTGGAGCCGGATGTCGACCGGGCTCGGGCGCACGACGAGATGGTGGCGTTCCTGCGGAAGATGCTGCAGCGCAAGCGGGCCGAGCCCGGTGCGGACGTGCTGTCGGCGCTCGTCGCCGACGAGGCCGAGCTCGACGAGGGCGAGCTCATCGGCATGGCACTGCTGCTCCTGGTCGCCGGGCACGAGACCACGGTGAACCTGGTCGGCAATGGCATGCTCGCCCTGCTGCGCGACCGTCCCTGGCTGGAACGGCTGCGCGACGACCCGGAACTGATCCCCGCCGCCGTCGAGGAATTCCTCCGCTTCGACGGCCCGGTCGACATGGCCACCCTGCGCTTCACGAGCGAGCCGATCAGGGTGGGCGGCACCGTCATTCCCGAGGGGGAGATGGTCCTGGTCGCCCTGGCCGCCGCCAATCGCGACCCGCGCCACTTCACCGATCCGCACCGCGTCGACCCGACGGCCGACCGCACCGCTCACCTGGGCTTCGGCTACGGCATCCACTACTGTGTCGGTGCGCCTCTGGCCCGCCTCGAGGGCCGGGTGGCTTTCACCGCACTGCTGCGACGCTTTCCGGACATCACGCTGGCCGTCGACGACTCCGAGCTGCGGTGGTATCCGAATGCCGTGATCCACGGCCTGAAGCGATTGCCCGTGCGCCTGCGTTCCTGACCTGGCTCCGGGGTGCGGAGATCGGGGAATCGAAATTCCCCGGCGACGAGCGATGACTTTTCGTCGGCGCGGCGGTCTATATACGTGAACTGACGTTCGAATTGTCCGTCGAGTCAAGAGAGTTGATCTTTCATGACCGTATACGCCATCTACGGAGCCACCGGTCACACCGGTCGCCTGGTCGCCGCTGATCTCACCGCACGGGGAAAAGAGGTGGTGGTGTCCGGGCGGGATCCGGATGCTCTGGCTGCCCTGGGTTATTCGCGGGTGATGCCCGCCGCGCTGGATGATCCGGCGGCACTGCGGGCGCTGGCCGAGGCCGCCGACGTGATCATCCACTGCGCGGGGCCCTTCGCCACCACCGGACTGCCGGTCGCCACCGCCGCGGTCGAGGGCGGTTGCCACTATGTCGATCACGCGGTGGAGGTGCACCACGTCAAGCGGCTGTTCGACAGCTTCACCGAACCCGCGCAGCGCGCCGGGATCACCATGCTGCCGAGCGTGAGTTTCTATGGGGGACTGGGTGATCTACTGGCCGCTGCGGTCGCACGCGGGATCGCCGACATCGACCGGATCACGGTGGCCTACAACGTCACCAACTGGATGATGACCCACGGCGCGGTGGAGACCGCGCGGCTGCTGTTCGCCGACACCGATCGCATCGGCTACGAGGACGGCGAACAGCGGTACGGATTCGTCGAACCGCGACAGGCGATCTTCGCGTTCCCGCCGCCGGTCGGGCCGCGGCCCATGATCGCGCCGGTGCCGTTCCCGGAAGCGGTCACGGTGCCCCGGCACACCCGTGCCAGAGCGGTGGAGGCGCAGCTGACCTCGCGCACCTTCGAGGAGGAGCAGGCCTTCGCCAGTGAGCAGGTGGACGCGGCCGCCCGCGCGGCGAGCGAATTCATGATCGCCGCACAGGTTCTCGCGCCCGG
Source organism: Nocardia sp. NPDC004711 (assembly GCF_053601595.1). NCBI lineage: Bacteria > Bacillati > Actinomycetota > Actinomycetes > Mycobacteriales > Nocardiaceae > Nocardia > Nocardia sp. NPDC004711. Next base: position 56,828 of record NZ_JBSGCB010000030.1, read on the forward strand.
CGGCTCCGCGGCCGGGACCCTGACCGGCCGGGACCTGTGGTCGGCGGCCGCGCTGGCCTCGGTGGAAGCCGCGGTGCGGCTCACCGAAGGCGACATCAAGAGCGGAGTCGCCAGTCCCGGTGAGGCTTTCGACGCCGTGGACTTCCTGACCGGCCTCGCCGCGCGCGGGGTCTTCGAACTGCGGTTGCCGGCGACGGCGTGAGGAGCAGAGCAATGGAACCGATCCTCGTCACCGGCGCGGCCGGCGGAAGCCAGGGCGGTACCGGGAGACTGGTCGCCGAAACCCTGATGCGCGCGGGCCTGCCGGTGCGCGCCTTCGTGCACAGCGATGACGGCCGTGCGGCCGAGCTGAAGGATCTCGGCGCGGAGGTCGTCGTCGGCGATCTGCGCGAGATCACCGCCGTGACACCCGCCCTGCAGGGCGTGCGCCGGGCCTACTTCACCTATCCGGTGACCGCCGGAATGATCGACGCCACCGCGGTTCTCGCGGCCGTCGGCCGTCAGGCCGGACTGCAGCGCGTGGTCGCGACCTCACAGCTCGGCTCCGATCCGCAGGCGGGCACCCCGCACATGCGGCGGCACTGGGTGGCCGAACAGGTGCTCGACACCGCCGGCATCGGCGCGGTGCACCTGCGCGCGGCGGTGTTCTACGAGAACCTGCGGGTGGCCATCGGCGACCGCGGCGAGCTGGCGCTGCCGCTCGGCTCGCCGGACACCGTGTTGCCGCTCATCGCGGGCGCGGATGTGGCCGGGGTCGGGGCGGGCGTGCTGCGTACCGAGGGCCCGGTGGATCCGGTGCTGTGGCTGGCGGGCGAGATCATGACCGTCGGCGAGGCCGCCGAATTGTTCGGCGTCCCCTACCGGAACGTCGATCCGGCGGAGTGGTCGGAGTGGGCCATGACCGTCTACCGCGACGCGGTGGCCGTCGAGCACCTGACCCACCTGTGGACCATGTTCGCCGCCATCGGATCCGGTCACGAGCTCTTCCGCGTGACCGAATCCATCGAGCGGTTCACCGGCCACCCGCCGATCACCCTGCGCGAGTTCGTCACTTCGGCGTGAGGAAGTCCTCCAGGAAGTTGCCCAGGCGCTCGGCGCGCGCGGCGATGCTGCGGTTGGACTGCACATAGTCGTCGATGCCCTGCTCCTGGGCGTCCTTCAGATACCCGGGCAGCGGCTGCTGGATCTCGGTGTCGAGGGCCTGCGCCAGCAGCTGTGCCATGGTGTCCCGCAGCGGATTTCCGCTCGCCGCCTGATTGTCGAGCTCCAGGCGGCCGTTCTCGGTGGAGTAGTCGTAGAGCTCGAATTCCTGCTCGGCCGACGCGTCGATCTGGATGCGGCCGTCCAGCCATTTCGAGTAGGAGGCGAACTTGGCGTCGGCCGTGCGCACCACGGCCACGTGGCCGGGCGCGTTGTGGTCGAACAGGATCGCCGCCTCCTCGATGGTGGACTCGTCGGTGGTGTGCGCGATCCACGGGCGTCCGGCGGCGGCGGCATTGCGGCACAGGGCAGCCAGGTCCAGGCGGCCGCGCAGATGCTCGTAACGGTCCACGGCCCGCCAGTCCGCGCCGCCGGTGGCGATGGTCAGCAGCAGGGGCGCGAGGTCCACGCTGGAGGTGAGTTGCGTGCGGGCGCTGGTGGAATCGGTGGGGCTGAGGTATCCGCGTGGGTCATGGACGTACAGCGGCACCCGGATCGCCTCGTCGTAGGCGCCGCCGCCCTTGCCGTGCAACCCGTGCGATCCGGCGTAATCGCCGTGATCGGAGGTGAACACGATGACCGTATTGGCGGCGACGTCCGGTCGCGAGTACAGCGTGTCGAGCACCCGGCCGATCTGCCCGTCGACCTGCTGCTGCAGCCATAGGTACAGGTTGCGCATATCGATCCAGGCCTGGGTGGCCTCGGGCGTGCCGTAGGGCGCGAGCCCGAACGCCACCACCGACGCCTGCACCAGTGCCATCTGCAGCCGTGGCTTGGCCGAAAGCTGTTCCAGCGATTCGAAATTCCCGGGCAGCTGGTCCATCCAGCGCGGCAGGTCGAGGTTGGCCTGGTCCCGGCGGGTCCAGCGCGGCCAGTACTGGATGTCGTGCGGATTCACCAGTGACACCGTGGTGCACCACGGCGACCCGCCGGAATCGTGCTCGAACCAGTCCACGAAGTCGTCGACGATCTTCGGATCGGCCTGCAACCCCTGCCCCGGCGCGCCGTTCGGCGACGGGTAGGTGCCGCCGCCGAACCCGTAAGCGTCCAGCGCGCCCGGCGTGCGGTCCGGGTAGTGGCCCAGATGCCACTTGCCCCACCAGGTCGTCTCGTAGCCCTGCTCGCGCAGCATGGAGCCCCAGGTCGGGAAGCGCGGGGAGAGTGTGGATTCCGAGACCACCATGCAGCCGGTCTGGTGGCTGTAGAGCCCGGTCACCAGCGCGCCGCGGGAGGCGGTGCAGTCGTTGGCGGCGGTGTAGTGCTGCTCGAACGAGACGCTGCCGTGCCGGATGCGGGCCAGGTTGGGCAGCAGCTGATCCAGGGTCTGCTGATCGGGGAACCAGGCGGGTGCGCGCATCTCGTCGACGATGACGACGAGGATGTTCGGTTTGCCCGGGTCCACATCGGCCCGGGCCTGAGCCGCCGGACCGGTCGCCGTGGCGGCCACTGCCGCGGTCACCGATGCCGCTGCTCCCGTCAGGAATCCGCGTCTGCCGAACAAGGGGCCTCCTACTGCCGAAGTGGCGATTCCCGGGCAGCGTAGGACAGTTCCGCGAGCCGATCGTCACGCCTGCGCGGGACCCGCCATCCCCCGTCCGGGGGACAGGACGCGCAGGTAGTGCTCGACCTCGTGCTGAATCGCGGTCCGGCCGGGGCCCAGATATCGGCGCGGGTCGGAGAGGTCCGGGTGTGTCGCGAGGGTCGACCGGACCGATTCGGCCAGTGCGATATTCAGGCGGGTCGCGATATTGATCTTCGCCATGCCGTGCCGGACGGCCGCGCCCAGGCCGGCGTCGGAGACCCCCGACGATCCGTGCAGGACCAGGGGGATCGGCAGTTTCGCGGCCAGGGCGGCGATCAGCTCGGTGTCCAGCACGGCATCGCGGGTGCACATGGCGTGGGCGGAGCCGACCGCCACGGCCAGGGCGTCCACCCCGGTCGACGAGACGAAGGCGACGGCCTCGTCGGGATCGGTGCGCACGCCGGGGGTGTGGGCACCGTCCTTGCCGCCGATCGCGCCCAGCTCGGCCTCCACGTGCACGCCCCGGTCGTGGCACCAGCCGGTGATGGCGGCGGTGGCCTCGACATTGGCGGTGTAGTCGAGGACGGAGCCGTCGTACATGACCGAGGTGATGCCGAGTTCCACCGCCTGCGTGATCAATTCGCGGGAGGTGGCGTGGTCCAGATGGACCGCGAGGGCGGCGGCGCTGTCGGCGGCCAGGTGCAGGCAGGCGTGGGCGAGCGGCTTCAGGCCCCGGTGGTAGTGGACGGTGTTCTCCGAAATCTGGAGCACCGCAGGACGATTCGCGGACTCGGCTGCGGCGGCGATGGCCTGCGCGTGCTCCAGGGTGATGACATTGAACGCGCCCAGCCCGCCGGGACGGGCGGCGGCGAGCAGTTCGGGGAGCGGCACCAGCGTCACGGGTGGGACTCCGGGATCAGAGCGGTGACCTGGACGGCCGGGGTGAGGCGGTCGCGGAGCGTCAGGTCGATCTCGCCCGCCACCGGAATCACCACGGCCGCCGCGGAGGTCGCGACGGCATCGGTGAGCAGGGCGGGCCAGTCCGGCTCGCCCGCGACGGCCAGCGCGCGGATCACCGCGGCCGCGGCGGCATCGCCCGCGCCGGTCGGATTGCCCGCCAACGGTTCCGGCAGCGTCGCGGACCAGGCCCCGGACGGCGTCACCGCGACCACGCCGGCCGGGCCGCGGGTGGCGACCACGGCTCGGACACCGGCCGCCAGCAGTGGACCGGCGGCGGCCGCCACGGCCCGCGGGGTCTCGGCGACCACGCCGGTGAGACGTTCCAGCTCATCCTGATTGGGGGTGAGCACGACGCCCGGGACGGTGGCCGCGAGCTTCAGCGCCGGACCGTCGACATCGCACACGGCCGGCACGCCCGCCGCGACGGCCGTGCGCACCAGCTCGGCGGGCACCGCGTCGTCCACCCCGCCGGGCAGCGATCCGGAGATCACCAGCCCGCGCAGCTCGGGCAGCAGGAAAGCGACGCGATCCAGCAGCCGGTCCACGGCGTGCGGCTCGTGCACGTACGCGCCCGGCTCCCACAGGCCGGTGGCGGTGCCGTCGCGGGATTCGCTGACCACCAGGGTGCGCCGGACCCACGGCAGGGCAGGCACGAAGTCGGCGGGGAATTCGGCGGCTGCCGCCGCGGCGAAGGTGTGGTCGGCGAATCCCGTTGCCCGCACACAGCTGCCGAGCTGGCACAGGATCCGGGTGACGTTGATGCCCTTGCCGCCCAGGCGCTGCTCGACCGACAGCACCCGCTGGGCGCGCCCGCGTTCCAGGCGTTCGAGCCGGTAGGTCAGGTCGTAGGCGGGATTCATGGTGACGGTGAGGATCACGCCAGCCACCGTCCCCGCCGCAGCACCCGCCGCAGGTTCAGGTCGTCGTCGAGCACCACGGCGTCGGCGTACAGGCCCGGCCGCAGGTCGCCGACCTGATCCAGCCCGGCGGCGTCGGCGGGGGTGGAGGTGACGGCGGCGACGGCGTCGTACAGCGGGACGCCGCACTCGCGCACCGCCCAGCGCAGGCAGTGCAGCAGCGTCGCGGTGCCGCCCGCCAGCGAGCCGCCCGGCACCCGGGCCACACCGTCGGTGACAGTGACGGGCCGCGGTCCCAGCCGGTACTGTCCGTCCGGCATGCCCGCGGCCTGCATGGCGTCGGTGACCAGCACCACGCGGTCGGGGGCGGCAGCGAAAACCAGTGCGCCGAAACCGGAATCGACGTGCACGCCGTCTCCGATGACCTCCACGAAGGCCTGCCGCTGGGCCGCCGCGACCAGGCCCGCCGCCACCGGCCCGGCCGCCCGATGATGCAGCGGCGGCATGCCATTGGCGAGATGGGTGACCAGGGTGGCGGACCCCTCCGGGCCCAGCGCCGCCCGGAAGCGGGCGAAGGTCGAATCGCTGTGGCCGACGGCGACCACCACGCCGCTGTCGGCCAATTGTTTGGCGGCGGTGTCGAATCCGGCACGTTCCGGGGCCAGGGTCATGACCCGCAGGCTGCCCTCGGCGGCCCGCAGCAGACGGTCGATCAGCGCGGGATCGGGATCGATGAGACAGCCGAGATCGTGTGCCCCGCAGCGGGTCCGGGACAGGAACGGGCCCTCGATATGGATGCCGGCGATGGCCCCGTCGGCGGCCAGCATCCGCAGCACGGCGGCCTGGGCCACCATGGTGTCGGGCGCCGCGGTCACCAGGCTGGCCAGCACGCTGGTCGAGCCGTGCCGGTGATGGAAGGCCGCGGCCGCGCGCGCCTCCGCCGGATCCTCGGTGTCGAAACGATGGCCGAAACCGCCGTGGGTGTGGATGTCCACCAGGCCGGGGACGATCGTGCCCGCGTATTCGGGCGGTAGTTCGCGGTGGGTCGTGGCCCATTCGGTGGCCGGTCGCACCGTGGCCACCCGCTCGCCCCGGATCGAGACGACACCGTCCTCCAGCACCCCCGCCCGGGTCACCACCCGGCCGCGTAATTCGAGTCCGCGCCGGCCGCTCATCGCAGTTCACCCGTCCGCGCCAGGTGGGCCGCACCGATCAGGCCGGCCCGAATACCGAACTCGCCCAGTGTGACCCGGGGGACGGGTGCCACCCGCAGCAGGGCGGTGAGCCGGGCGTGCAGGCCGTCGGTGAGGACCGCGCCCGCGCGGGCCAGGCCGCCGCCGAGCACGATCAGCTCGGGGCAGCTCGCGTGCACGACACCCAGCAGGCCCGCGGCCAGCGCGTCGATGGCATCGTCTATTACCGCCCGGGCCGCCGGATCGGTATCGACCGCGCCGAAAACTGTTTCCGCGCCGGTGATTTCGCGGCCGGTGCTCGCGGCGTACGCGCGGGCGATGGCCGGTCCCGACGCGACGGTCTCGACGCAGCCGGTATTGCCGCACGGGCAGGGCAGCCCGTCGCGGTAGCGCACGGGGATGTGCCCGTATTCCCCTGCCTGCGCGAGGCCGAGCTGCCCGGCGGGGGCGCGCACCAGACGGCCGCCCACCGACAGCGTGCCGCTGATGCCGGTGCCCAGGATCAGTACGCAGACATCGTCGAGGCCGCGGCCCGCGCCGAAGCGCCATTCGGCCCAGCCCGCCACGGTCACGTCGTGGTCGATGAGCACCGGCAGGCCCCAGCCGTCGGCGAAACGATGGCCCACCTTCACATTCCGCCAGCCGAGATTGCTGCTGAACACCGCGATGCCGCGATCGGAGTCGACCAGACCGGGCAGGACCACCGCCGCCCGCGCCACCCGTTGCCGGTCGCCCGGCGGCAGGACCGCCAGCAGCTCGCGGCCGAGCCGTTCGATGGCGTCGAAGGCGGCCTCGCCGTGCGGTGTCGCGATGGTTGCCGCACATCGGACGGCGCCGCCCGCATCGGTGATCTCGGCCTTGGTAGTGCCGCCCCCGACGTCCACGGCGAGCACCAGATGCGTTGCTGCGTCAGCCATCACGGCACACCCATCAGCTCAGGATGACCGATCGCGTCAGGTTGCGCGGCTGATCGGGGTCCAAACCCAGGTCGGCGGCCCGCAGCAGGCACAGCCGGTGCACCCGTACCAGCTCGGCCATGGGGTCGATGTCGCGCTGTTCGACATGCGCTCCGGTGGCGCGGATGTCGTCCGTGAGCCCGGGCGGCTGCGGGCCCAGCGCCCACACCGCGCGGCCGGGCCCGGCAATGCTGATGGGCCCGTGCCGGTACTCGGTGGACAGGTAGGACTCGGTCCAGGAGCGGCAGGATTCGCGCAGCTTCAGCGCGGCCTCGTCGGCGAGCGCGGCAGCGAAATCCATGCCCACGAAAGTGATCTGCTCGGCATGACGGATAACATTCAGCGCATCAGGGTCGGGGTCGGCCAGTACGGCGCGGGCCTGCGCGATCACCGGGTGCAGATCCTCACCGAGGTGCCAGCGCAGCAGCGCCAGCGTCGTTGTGGCGAACCGAGTTTGGACCACCGACCGCTCGTCCACCTCGTCGATGAGGATGGGGTCGGCCAGCTCCAGCACCGGCGTGGCGGGGCTGGAGCTGATGACCGTGCGCGGAATCTCCTCGGGCAGTGCGGAGATGGCGTCGAGCACCTCGGTGGTGGTGCCGGAGCGGCAGATCACCAGATAGCGGTCGTAGCCGCGGCCGATCCCCGCGAGATCGCGCAGTCGCGGATCACCCGCCGGCCAGGCGTCGGTGAGCCCCTGCCCGGCGGATTCGCGCAGTGCGGCGAAGGCGCGGGCCATGAACAGCGAGGTGCCGCAGCCGAGTACGGCCACTCGTTCGCCCGAGACGGGCAGCAGGTGGCGGTGCGCGGTGGCGGTGGCTGCGGCGCGGACCCAGTCGTCGGGCTGGGTGGCCACCTCGCGGGCGAGATGGGATCCGGCGGCCAGATGGCTTGCGGGGACGGAGATTCGATTCGCCTCGGGCAGCACGTACCCAGGATCAACCCAGTGATCGTTCCTGTCAATTTTCCCGGTCAAACGATCACATTCGAGCAGACTTCGCGTTAGATTCGGACATACCGAATCGTTCGCTTCATTCATCATCCGCGATTCGCGTCGCAGGGTGTGCAGATTGAGGAGCCCTTGTCGTGAAACGTCCACTGCGCGGCGCACTTTCCTCGGTGGCGCTGCTGACCGGCCTGGTGCTGACGGTGTCCTCCTGCGGTTTCGGCGGGAGCAAATCCGACGACTCGGACCCCAATACGCTCACTTTCCTCGCGCCGACCTACAGCGACGCGACCAAGGCCGAGTGGGACGCCATCATCGCGGATTTCCAGCAGGCCAATCCGGACGTCAAGGTCAAACTCTCGATGGAGTCCTGGGATTCGATCAATGACGTGGTTCGCACCAAACTGCAGTCCAAGGGCACCACGCCCGACATCCTGAACATCGACGCCTATTCGACCTACGCCACCGACGGCCAGCTGTACCCGGCCACCGATATCGCCGACCCGGCGGTGATCGCCGACATCCAGCCCGGCTTCGCGAAGAACGCGTCCATCGACGGAACCCAGTGGGCGCTACCGCTTTTCGCCTCCACCCGCACGCTGTTCTACAACACCGAGCTGTTCGCCAAGGCGGGCATCGGCGCACCGCCCCGGACGTGGACGGAGCTCACCGACGACGCCAAGAAGATCCAGGCGCTCGGCGGCGTCTCGGGGTACGGGCTGCCGCTGGGCAGCGAGGAAGCCCAGGGCGAGACCTCCATCTGGACCTTCGGCGCGGGCGGCACCTGGTCCGACGGCGGCAAGGTCACCGTCGACACCCCGCAGAACCTCGAGGGCGTGCGGGCCATGAAGGCCATCGCGGACGCCGGTGCGACCGAACCGAATCCGGGCGCCACCAACCGGCTCGACGTCATCAACGCGTTCATCCAGGGCAAGATCGGCATGATCGAGGGGCTGCCGCCGACCATCAGCCAGATCGCCGCCAAGAATCCGAGCCTGAAGTACGCCACCGCGCCCTCGCCGACCAAGACCGGCGACCCGTCCACCCTCGGTGTGGCCGATCACCTGATGGCCTTCAAGAAGGACGGCACCAAGGCCGCGGCCATCAAGAAGTTCCTCAGCTACTTCTACTCCGCGGCCGTCTACGCCAAGTTCGTCAGCGGCGAGCACTTCATCCCCATCACGACCAGCGGTGCGGCCGCGCTCACCGACGATCCCGTCACCAAGGCGTTCGCCGCCACCCTGCCGGTCGCCAAGTTCTATCCGAGCAACAACCCGAAATGGGGTGCCGCACAGGGCGCCATCCGGCAGCAGATGGGCACGATCGCGCAGGGCAGCGACCCGGCCTCGGTGCTGCAGAAGATTCAGCAGGCGGCGAGTTGAGGGGCGTCGCCTCCCATCGATCCACGGCCACGCTGCGCGCGTTGCCGTGGATCGGCCCTGTGCTGGTCCTGATCGCGGCGGTGGTGGCGTACCCGGCCGGGTACATGATCTGGACTTCGACCCGCGACCTGAGCGCCTACGGGACCGACCGCGGCCCGGCCGGATTCGCCAATTTCCGCAGGCTGTTCGCCATCGACGAGCTGCCCGCGATCCTGGCGCACACCGTGGTGTGGGTGGTGGCGGTCGTGGTGATCACGCTGGTGCTCTCGGCGGGGCTGGCGCAGTTCCTGAACAAGGACTTCCCGGGGCGGACGGCGGTGCGGCTGGCCATCCTGGTGCCGTGGGCGGCGTCGGTGGTCATGACGACCACCATCTTCGATTACATGCTGGATCCGGATGTGGGGATCGCCAACCGGTTCCTGGTCGATATCGGGGTGCTGGACCGGGGTTTCGGATTCACCAAGGAGCCGGGGCCGGCGTTCGTGGTGGCCATCGGGGTGGCGGTGTTCGTGTCCGTGCCGTTCACGACCTACACGATTCTGGCCGGGCTGCAATCGATTCCGTCCGATATCGACGAGGCGGGCCGCGTGGACGGGGCGAGTTCCTGGCAGCGGTACCGGTATCTGACACTGCCGCAACTGCGTCCGGCCATGGCGGTGGCGACGGTCATCAACATCATCAACTCGTTCAATTCGCTGCCGATCCTGCAGGTGCTGACCGGCAGCATCGCGGGCTTCTCGGCGGACACCACGACCACGTTGACTTTCAAGCTGATTCGGCAGAATCAGCAGGTCGCGACGGCGGCCGCCATGAGCGTGCTGAACTTCGTGCTGATCCTGGTGATCATCGCGATCTATGTGAAGCTGATCCGGCCCGCCGGTGAGGAGGCGCGATGACCCGGCGGCGGTGGGGGCTCACGGCTGTCGGCGCGGTGCTGGCGGCGGTGTTCCTGCTGCCGTATCTGGTGATGGTGCTCGGGTCGCTCGAGCCGCGTTCGGAGATCCTGCGGATCCCGCCGACCTACCTGCCGCGGCAGTGGCGGCCGGACAACTACGCCACCATGTGGCACACGCCGGAGACGCCGCTGCCGTTCAATCTGGTGAGCACCCTGGTGATCTCGGTGTTCGGGACGCTGCTGGTGCTGGTGGTGGCCATTCCGGCCGCGTATTACACCGCGCGGCGGCGGTTTCCGGGCAAGACGCTGTTCCTGGGTCTGGTACTGGTCACCCAGATGCTGCAACCGACCGTGCTGGTGACCGGCCTGCTGCGCGAGTTCTTCACCCTCGGCATCAACGACACCTGGCTGGCCATGATCCTGGTGAACGGCGCGTTCAATCTGTCGTTCGCGGTGTGGATCCTGCACAGCTTCTTCGCCGGGGTGCCGGTCGAGGTGGAGGAGGCCGCCCAGCTGGACGGGCTGAACCGCTGGCAGATCCTGACCCGGGTGAGCCTCCCGCTGGTGTGGCCCGGCATCGTCACCGCCACCGTGTTCGCCTTCGTCTCGTGCTGGAACGAATTCGCCGCCAGCCTGGTCATTCTCACCACGCCCGAGAATCAGCCGCTGTCGGTGGCGCTCACCAAGTTCGTCGGGCAGTACGACGTGGCTTGGCAATATGTGTTCGCCATCTCTACCGTCGGCATCGTGCCCGTCGTGATTCTGTTCGCGCTCATCGAGAAGCGCCTGGTCGCCGGCCTCACCGCCGGCAGCGTCAAATGACCGCTCCCGCGGACCGTTCCCGGCGCTGGAATCGCCTGCTGGAACTGGTCGCCGATGCCGGCCGCCTCTCGGTGGAGGAGGCCGCCGCCCGCCTCGGCGCATCCCCCGCCACCATCCGGCGCGACTTCACCGCCCTCGCCGACCAGGGCCTCGCCACCCGCACCCACGGCGGCATCGTCGCCACCGCCGTCGCCTACGACCTCCCCGCTCGCTACCGCGGCAGCGCCGACGAGCCCAAACAGCGCGTCGCCGAACACGCTGCGGCCCTGATCGATCCGGCCGAAGTGGTGGCCCTCAACGGCGGTACCACCACCACGGCCGTGGCCCGCGCCCTGGCCGCCCGCCCCGACCTCCCCACCTCCACCGACCACGAACTCACCATCGTCACCAACGCCCTCAATATCGCCGCCGAACTGGTCCTGCGCCCCCACCTGCGCACCATCTGCCTCGGCGGCCTGGCCCGCCGCGAATCCTACGAACTCCACGGCCCCCTGGCCGCCCTGGCCCTGGCCGAATTACGCCTGGACACCGTGATTCTCGGCGTCGGCGCGATCTCCGCCGAGGGCGGCGCCCAATGCCGCCACCTCGACGAGGCGGGCATCAATGCCGAAATGGTCCGCCGCGCCCACCGCGTCATCGCGGTCGCCACCGCCGACAAACTGAACCGCACCGCCCTCGCCCGCATCTGCCCCATCGACGCCATCCACATCCTGGTCATAGACCGCGAAGCCGCCCCCGCCGCCCTCACCCCCATCCGCGACGCGGGCATCGAGGTCCACCTGGTCTGAGCGGCGAAGGCGCTCAGCGGGATCGGGGTCGTAGCCCGTCGAGGATGATCCCGGCGATTCGCGCCGAGCTGGACTGCGCGCCGGCATGCTGGATCGCGGCGAAGGCGCCCGCGACCAATGCCATCACCTCGTCGACCGTGACGTCCTGCCGCACCGCACCCGCCGTCTGCGCCCGCTCGAGCAGATCGCCGACATGGCGGGTGAGATCCGCCGCCACCTGCGGTGCGGCCATCCGCAGGTCGAATTCGGCGGCGGCGAGTGCGCTCTTGACCGTCGCATTCTCGACGCCGTTGGCCATCATCAGCGACAATAGCGTGAATAGCGCTGCGGGGTCCTCCGATGTCGCCAGCACCGCCGCCTCGGCCACCAGTTGTTCGATCTGATCGATCGAGACAGCCAGATACAGCGCCTCTTTGGTGGGAAAGTGCCGATGGACCGTACCGGGACCCACCCCCGCTTGCCGCGCGATTTCATCGAGCGAGATGCCGAGCCCTTCCTGCGCGAACAGCTGCTGCGCAGTCCGCAGCACGCGTTCCCGATTGCGGCGGGCATCGGCGCGTAGCTCGCGATCGCTACCTCGAGTGGCCGATGCATCGGACGGAATGCGTTGGGGCGGTTGGCGTGACATATCGGCCCTAGCATAACCGGGTCGCCGCCCCGTATGCTGAGCGAACAAGCGGGGCGGCGCACCGTTTATTCGAATGTGTTGCCGCTCATCGTGTTCCGATCTACTGCCTGGGGAGGGTGGAATCATGACCACACAGGACGCCGGTGCCGTCGTGCGGCAGATGCAGGAGTGCTTCAACACCAGGCAGTTCGACCGGGCAGCTGACCTGCACACGCCGGACTGCTTCAGTCATCCGCTCGGTACCACGGGATTCGAGGCGGGAAAGAGTGCCTGGCGCAGTCTTGTTGCCCAATTCCCCGACATCCGTGTCGTTGCCGAGGATGTACTGGTCGACGGCGACCGCGTGGCCGTCCGCTCGTCCATCGAAGGAATCCCAGTCCCGGGCGATGGCCCGGAACCGATGATGATCGAGATCTTTCGCCTCGACAACGGACGGATCGCGGAGAACTGGGCGCTCGGACAGGGAATGCCGTACAGCGCGGAAACCCTGGCCGAGGTAGCGGTCGAGACCGACCGGGACTAGTTCGGGCGCAGTACGACCAGGCCCGGGACTGTGGTGAGGTATTGGGTCAGGGGGGTGTCGACGACCTGGTTGTTGGCGGTCAGGGAGGAGGCGTTGCGGAACATTGGGCCGTTCGGGGTGGTGATGAAGATGCCCACGTGGGAGACGTCGAGGCCGGCGTCGGGGGTGTAGGCGCCGAGGTAGTCGCCGGTGTGGAGGGCGGTGATGACGGCGTTGTCGAAGAAGCGGCTCGGGATGTAGGTGATGTTGCGGGCCACCACGGGGATGCCCGGAAGGTAGTTGCCGCCTTCGGCTTTCGCGTTGAGGTGTTTGGTGACGGTGACCGCGGCGGGGGTGAGGGTGGGGGTGATGTCGGTGGCGGCGATGCGGTTGACGGCGGCCCAGTCGGTGAAGAAGTGCTTGCGGCGGGTGAATTCGACCCGGCCGTCGGCGTAGCGGGTGGCCACCAGGTTCTGGATGAAGTCGGCGCGGGTGGTGGAGCGGCTCAGGGCCTCCACGTAGTCGAGGTAGGTGAAGCAGTCGACGCGGCGGAAGTCGATGACCAGCTGCTCGGGCTGGGTGGCGGAGCCGATGAGCATGTTCGCGCGGTAGGGGGTGCCGAGGAAGCGGCTGGAGAGCTGGGCGATGGCGTCGGTCCGGGTGCCCGTGATCGAGTTGCGCACGGCGAGCAGCTCGTCCAGCTGTTGCGAGGTGGCCTCGTCGAGCGCCGGGTCGGCAGGGACGGCCATGGCCTGGGAGGGCAGCAGAGTCAGCGCGGAGACCAGCGTGACCAGCATCAGCAGGATTCGGGTGACTGTGCGCAAAACCCCTCCATCGGAACGAGACGTGCAGATCGAACCTAACAGCCGATTCCTGTCCCAGACAATCCTTTCGCCGCGCCGAATACCTGCGTAAGCTGCGCGGCATGATCGCGACCCAGTCGCCGCAGCAGCGCATCGTGGAACTGCTCCTCCCCGAATCTACCGTCGTCCACGGCTATCTCGATGTGCTCGGGGCGGAGACGCCTCCGGTCAAGGGCATCGGGCAGGCCGCCATGCGGGTGCCGCTCATCTCCCGCATCTACGAACCCATCTGGCGCGAGTTCTTCCGGCTCGCCATGGGACGCAATGCGGTCGGCGTGCGCCGGGAGAAGCAGCGGGCGGTGGACTCGCTCGGGCTCGACGAGGGCGCGCTGGTACTCGATGTCGGTTGCGGACCGGGGCTGTTCACCAGGGCTTTCGGCCGGGCGGCGGGGGATTCGGGCCTGGCCGTCGGGCTCGATGCCTCGGAGTCGATGCTGGCGGAGGCGGCGCGCACCAATGCGGTTGGACCGGTTGGTTTCGTGCGCGGCGATGCGGGCCGCCTGCCCTTCGCCGACGGCGCCTTCGACGCCGTGGCCTGCTTCTTCGCGCTGCACTTCTTTCCCGACGCGGAGGGCGCGCTGGCGGAGATAGCCAGGGTGGCCAGGCCGGGCGGGCGGATCGCGGTGACCGCGCTGGCCCACCCGCCGGTGCTCGACTTCCCGCTCTTCCGCGGCGTGGCCGGCATCGGGGGCGCGCGCAGCCTCGGCTACCACGTCGTGCCGGATATCCTCACCGCCGCGGGCTGCGAGGTGACCGGCCGGAATTCCTCCGGCGCAGTGCAATTCGTGACGGCCCTCAAGCGCTGAGCCACGAACGGCGAGGTCAGCCGAGCAGCCCGCCGAACATGCCGCCCGACTGCCCGGCCTCCTGACCGCCGCCGGTGCCACCGATGAAACCGCCGGGCGGCAGTTCGGAGGGCTGCACGATGACGAAGCCGCGGCCCGAGAACGACAGGGTCAGGCCCTCGCCGGTGCTGCGGCCGATCAGGCGGCTGAAACCGAAGGAGTCATTGCGCTTGATGCCGGTCTGCAGGCTGGACGACCAGGCCACCGCGGCCTGCGGATCGGCGTAGGTCGGCTGGTCGATATTCAGGACCACCGGGGAGCCGTGGGTGGTGATGGCGATCCGGCCGCGACCGGTGAAGACGCAGTTGAAGAAGCCCGCATTGCTGGCGTAACCGGCCGCGCCCTGGACCCTTTGGATGTTGTAGGACAGCGTGGAGTCGAAGGCCAGTACGTTCGCGCCATTGATGGTCAGGCCGTCGGTGCCGTCCAGGTCCACGATGTGCACATCGGAGGCGGCATTGGCCAGGAACAGATCTCCGCGCCCGGACACCTGCATGAGCGGCACGCCCTCACCGGTGAGCCGCTGCTGGATCGCCCGCCCGATCCCGCCCGACCCGAGCGCCTTGAAGTGCAGCTCGCCCTGATAGGCCACCATCGATCCGGCCCGCGCCAGGGTCTCCCCGTCGACGGCCACCCGGATCATCTTGCTGCCCTGCTTCTGAATGCCGTAACCGTTGACCTCGGCATGATTCGGATGGAACAGCTCGCTCTGCACGGACGGAACTCCTTGTGGCGCGGAATGATTCGGGACGGGGGCCGCGGGCGGATAGGGCGGCGGCGCGAAAGACTGCGGGGCCATGGGCATCTGCTGCGGCGCGGCCGGCGGCTGGAATTGCTGGGCCGGCAGGGTGGGTGGCAACGGCATCGGCTGCGCGGCGGGATTGGGTTGTGTCGGCAGGTATTGCGCGGGTTGCGGCTGCTGGGGTGGCGCGGCAGGTTGCGGCGGGAGGGCCTGCGCCGGAAGCGTAGGGGCAGGCGGGGCCTGCACCGGCGGCTCGGGATCGTCATCGATGGTCACGCCGAAGGCTTCGGCCAGTCCGGCCAGGCCGTTGTCGTAGCCCTGGCCGACCGCGCGCACCTTCCAGGCGTCGCCGCGTCGGTATATCTCCACACAGACGACGGCTGCCTCGCTGGTCAGACCGTTCATCGGGAAAGTCAGTGTGCCCGCGGGGGATCCGATGGCGGCGGTGAGCGTCCCGGCGGCGGCGAAGGTGGCGGGCCCGCTGCCGTCGAGGCTGGCGGTGATGGCGACCCGATCCACGTCGGCGGGCAGGGCGGAGGTCTGGACGTCCACCATGTCCCCGGCGCCGCGGCCGTGCCGGTAGACCACGCCGGGACCGACCGGTTGGTTGAAGAAGATGAAGTCCCCGTCCGACCGCACCCGCCCGTTCGCGCCCAGGAGCAGCGCGGACACATCGACTGCGGCGGAGCAGGTTACGGTGACCGTCATCCGGTCGGCGGGCGCGGGCCGGTTCTCCCCGCGGGCGAGCGCCGTCACCGCGGCCCCTCACCGGCGGCGCGGACCTGTTCGGGCAATAGGCGATTCACAGCCTCCAGTGTCCTGAATGTCCGAATCAATGGCCATCCGGGTATTCCCCCAGGTATTGCCGCGCTCAGTCGCCCGGCCGCTGGAAGGCGGGGAGCGCCGGGATCAGATTCGCCGCGAAATCGCGGATACGCTGCGGCGGAAAGGCTTCGGGTGCGGCCAGCACCAGTCGCCCCGCCTCCCAGAACAGCGCGAACAGGGTGCGCGCGGTGAGCTCCACATCCACCGCCGCCCGCCGCTCGGCCGGAACCGCCTCGCGCACGAAGGTTTCCAGCGCCGCGATGAACGCCTGCCGCGCGCGCTCCAGCCGGCGCCGGAAGGTCGGAGTGCTCGAATCGACGAGCTGGAAGACCGCCCGCCACCGATCCGGCGCGGCCTGCACCGCGGTGAGGAAGCGTTCCAGGCTCTCGGTGGCGGCACGGCCCGGATCCCCGGCGGAGGCCAGCGGCACCGCGGTCGCCAGCTCCGCGAGCGCCGCGGTCTCCTCGCGGTCCAGTGAGGCGCGCAGCAGTGCGTCCGAATCCTCGAACAGGCCGTAGACGACCGGCCGGCTGACCCCGGCCGCCCGGGCCACGGAGTCGATGGACACCCGGTGAATGCCCTCCCCGACAATGACCCGGAGCACCGCGTCGAGGAGTTGCTCCCGTCGCTGCTCGGGTGCCATCCGAGGTGCGTAGGCGCGGTTTCGGCGCTCGGCCACGATTCACCTCTCTGCTTCGGAGCTGCCTTGACATCTGGATCTGTCGAGCAAATACTACAGTCAGTGTAGCTACAGTTACTGTAGCTTTGTTGGCACGGCGGACCTCTAGGCGGTATCCATGACCACTGCGCACTCCCCGTCCGCTCCCGGGTTCTTCGCCGGGCTGCTGGATCCGGCGAATCGGGCCGATCCCTATCCGCTGTACGACCGCATGCGCGAGCACGGGCCGGTGCGGCTCGGGGGCGGGCCGGTGGTGGTGCTGACGTCGTATCGGGATTGCGCGGCGGTGCTGCGGCATCCGGGGGCGGTGGTGGAACGGCGGCATGCGTCGCTGCCGCTGGGGCCGACGCCGACCTACGATCTCGCGGGGGAGCAGGCCGGGCAATTGGCGGGGACGATGTCGTTCCTGTTCCGGGACGCGCCCGATCACACGCGGTTGCGGCGGCTGGTGGCCAAGGCGTTCACGCCGGCGGTGGTGCGGGGGATGGCGCCGCGGATCACCGCGATCGCGGACGCCGCCCTCGATCGGGCCGCCGAGCGCGGGCGGCTGGATATGGTGGCGGATCTCGCGTATCCGCTGCCGATCACGGTGATCTGCGAACTGCTCGGGGTGCCGATCGAGGACGAACCACGTCTGCGGGAGTGGTCGTCCATGCTGGCCCGCACCCTCGACCCGGTGTCGGGGACCGCCACTTCCGGCCGCCCCGACCCGGTCGAGCTGGTGCGGGCCAACAACGAATTGCACTCCTACTTCGAACAATTGGCGCGTGAGCGACGCCGGCGGCCCGGGGGCGACCTGCTGTCCGCGCTCATCGCCGCCGAGGAGTCCGGGGACGCGCTGTCCCACGAGGAGCTCATCGCGACCTGCGGGCTGCTGCTGATCGCCGGGCACGAGACCACGGTGAACCTCATCGCCAATGCCACTCTGGCACTGCTCGATCACCGTCGTCACCTGGCGAATCTGCGCACTGCCGGATCGTTCGCGGGTCCGGTGATCGAGGAGACCCTGCGCTACGATCCGCCGGTACAACTGGTTCCGCGCATCGCCCGCGAACCGATTACCTTGCCGGGCATCGAGATCGCGGCAGGCGACATGATCATCATGCTGCTCGCCGCCGCCAACCGCGATCCGGAGGTCTTCGCGGAGCCCGGCCGTTTCGATCCGGCCCGCGAGAACCGGCACCTGGCCTTCGGTCTCGGCCAGCACTTCTGCCTGGGCGCACCGCTGGCCCGGCTGGAGGCCGATATCGCCCTCACTCGATTCGCGCGGCGCGTGCGCGAACCCCGGCTCGACTGCGAGCGTCCGCCGTACCGGGAACACGTCACGCTGCGCGGACCGGCCGCGATCCCGTTGTCCTGCACCGAGATTCTGCCCGCTAGCGGCGATTCATGAGAGCGCTCAGGGCATCGGTGCCGGTGGTGCGGGAACCGCCCGCGAAGGCCAGCCCGGCCAGCGAGCGTTCGGCCGCCTCGGCATGGCCCGCACCGCAGGCGTCGGTCACCACGATGGGCAGGTAGCCGAGGTCGGTGGCGTGCCGCACCGTGGGTTCGATGCCGACCTCCATGGCGATGCCCGCCACCGCGAACGCGCCGATTCCCAAGTCCCGCAGGGCGATATCGAGCGGCGTCCCGGCGAAGGCGGACATGGTGATCTTGTCGAAGACGACCTCGTCGGGACTCGGGGACAGCTCGGGCGCCAGTTGGTACTGCGGCGAGCCCTGCGCGAATGCGGCCCGCACGTCGGCCGGATCGTCCACGTGCTGCCATTCCATGGCGGTGCGCAGTTGCGAAATCCCCGCCGCCGCCGGCGGAATCGACATGTGGCGGGTGTAGAAGACGCGGAAACCGTTCGCCCGCGCCGCATCCCGCAACCGCACGCAGGACTTCACGATGCTCTCGCCGTCGGGCAGCTGCCCCACGATGCCGACCTGCATGTCGTAGATCAGCAGCGCCATGCGTTCCGGGTGGCAGACGTCCTCGACGGTCTGCGGGATGGTCAGGCCGTAGGCTTGTCGCATGACGGCCTCACCGGGTGCGGTCGTAGGGTTCCGCGACATCCACCGAGGCGTCCATCAGCGCCTCGATCGGCAGCGGCGCCGTGACCGGCACATACGTCCACTCCAGGAACCCCTTCTTGGTGAGCGGGAAGTCGTTCACGTACCGCTGGGCCTCCTCGACACTGTCGACCTCGAACACGATGACCACCCCCGGCTCGTCGGCGCGGGCATAGTTCTCCCGCACGATGCCCGCCTTCCACAGCCGCCACACATTGGCGACCTCCTCGGGCAGATACGGGGTGATGGTCTCCAGCGTGACGCCGGGCTTGAATCGATCGAATGTAATGACCTTCATGGGAATTCATGAAAGTCCCGTGATTACAGTGTTACAAGAACGCACTTTTCGGTAAGTACCGGAGGCGAGATGCCGGCGAAGCGCTATCACTGCCCGGTCGAGGTGACCGTCGATCTGATCGGGGGCAAATGGAAGGCGGTCATTCTGGCGCACCTCAAGGAGGGAGTGCGGCGGTACGGGGAGTTGCGGCGGCTCATGCCGGACACCAGCGAGAAGATGCTGGTTCAGCAGTTGCGGGAGCTGGAGTCCGACGGGCTGGTGCGGCGCACGGTGTTTCCCGCCGTCCCGCCGCAGGTGGAGTACGACCTCACGGACGAGGGGTGGAGTCTGGTCCCGGTGTTGACCGCGCTCTACGAGTGGGGTGAGAAGCGGAGCGCGCGAACGGGTCTCGTCATCGAGACGCCGTGACGCGCCCCGCGTCCGGGTTCGTCAGGCGGCGCGGTCGGTGCGCTCGGTGTGGTCCGGTCCGATGCCCTCCGCCTCGCACTGCGCCCGGTGCATGGCGCACCGGTACTTCGGCCCCGGCTTGATGAAGGCGGGGTCCAGCCGCTGGGCGAAGGTGAGGTTGTCACGCCGCCAGCAATCGATGCACACCGGCTCCTTCATGGCGTCCTCCTCGGTCATCGCTCGCGAAAGGTATGCGCGAGAGGGATTCCCATCCCCGGCCTGATTCGGATATACCCTCGGCAACTCTTCCATAACGGATGCGGCCAAATAGCCGACCGGTCGGTTGCCTATTCGTGGTCGGGGGAGCGTCGGAGGTAGGCGATCAGGCCGCCCAGGATGACCACGTAGACGATGACATAGCAGTTCAGCAGGATCTGCGCGATCGGCCAGGACGGCGGGAACAGGAACCAGCCGACCACCACCCAGCGATCGGTCCAGTGGTAGGCCCAGGCGCCGGTGGTCAGGTAGAGGAAACCGGCCGCCGACCACCAACGCGGTTCCGACGCGGCACGGTTGATCAGGTAGACGAACAGCGGCAGGAACCAGACCCAGTGGTGGTTCCAGGAGAACGGGGAGACCGCGCACGAGGTCAGGCCCGCGGTGGTGACGGTGAGCAGTTTCTCGCCGCGGCTGTAGAGCGCCGCCGCGAGCAGCAGGCCGCCGACCGCGACCGGCACGGCGATCAGCAGCCACAGCCACTGCGGCACCTGATGACCCGAGAGGTGGGCGATCGCGCCCCGCAGCGACTGATTGGCCGGCTGGGTGTCGGGGGCGATGCGGTCCGACTGGAAGAACGTCCTGGTCCAATACTGCTTCGAATCGGACGGGAGGACGGCGCCGGCGACCAGGATCGTCAGGACGAAGGTGGTCGCGGCCACCACGGCCGCCCGCCACTGCTGCAGCACCAGGAACTGCGCCACGAAATACAGCGGCACCAGTTTGATGCCCGCGGCCAGCCCGGTGCCCAGGCCGCGTAACCGGCTGCCCTCCGGGCGCGAGAAGTCCCAGAGGATCAGCGCCATCAGGACCAGGTTGATCTGGCCGTAGTACAGCGTGGTGCGCACCGGCTCCAGGAACATGGCCGTCGCCGCCAGCAGGGCGCTGATCCCGGCGAGCCGCCAGGTGAGGCGGTGGCCGAGTACCCGCCAGCACAACAGGACACAGCCGTAGAGCACGCAAATGTTCAGTGCCAGCCAGGAATTCGTGACGTAGCCCCACGGCACCATCAGGATCGGCAGGAACATCAGCGTGGAGAACGGCGTGTAGGTGTAGGACAGGCCGCGATGCGTCGTCTCGGTGTAGAGCGGATGGTCGTGGTAGATCTTCCACGCGCCGTCCCGGTAGACGTGGACGTCGAAGCCGCCTGCCAGAAAACCCACCTGGTCCAGCC
The DNA here is from genome assembly GCF_053601595.1 of Nocardia sp. NPDC004711. NCBI lineage: Bacteria > Bacillati > Actinomycetota > Actinomycetes > Mycobacteriales > Nocardiaceae > Nocardia > Nocardia sp. NPDC004711. The sequence goes on from NZ_JBSGCB010000030.1 coordinate 77,622, forward strand.
ACGGATCCACGGTCGCGAAGATCAGCACCAGCGACAGTGCCGCACCGAAGGCCAGCACGATCAGCGTCGACCTGCGCCACGGCGGCGGTGGCCCACCGGAATCCGCAATGACAGCACCGTCGTTCGTCCTTGCACCGATCAACACCAAACCCACCTCGGATGTGCGATACACACTGCCGGGCTCGAGAAATGCTGAACACGAACGCTTCAGCCCGCCCGCCTTGACGCTCCCGGCCAGCGGCCGGCCGATCCGCGCTCTGCGTAGCGCGAATTCGGATTCTCAGCACCCTACCGTCCAGAGCGGACGGTGCGGTCACATGCCCGACCGCGTGGTCTGGAGTGATAGGCGGCGCGCATTGGCGATGATGGCGTCGGCCAGCGCCTGCTCCGGGTCCGCCAGCCGGGTGCGGCGGTGCATGAGAACGAAATCCAGCTCCCCCAATTCGGGGAGCCGGGGGTCGGTGAGCGGGACCAGCCCATCGGGCAGCACACCCGCCGCGTGCGCGATCACCCCGAGCCCGGCCAGGGCCGCCGCCCGCAGTCCGAGCAGGCTGTCGCTGACACATACGACCCGGCAGGTGCGGCCCGCGTGCTCGAGCGCGCGCAGCGCCTGCTGCCGGGTCAGGCTCGGCTCCGGATAGGTGACCAAGGGCACAGGATCCTCGAATTCCGTTGCGGCCGAACGCCCCGCCCACACCAGCCGGTCCCGCCACAGCAGTGTGCCGTGCCGCTCGCCCGGCAGTCGCTTGCCGAAGACCAGGTCGAGTTCGCCTGCGGCCATGCGGGATTTGAGGGTCTCGCTCAGGCCGACGGTGAGCTCGAGATCCACACCGGGATGGGTGCGCTGGAACTCCACCAGGATGTCGGGAAGCGCATGGGCCATCACATCGTCGGACGCGCCCAGCCGCACCAGGCCGGTGAGGGCGGAACCGGAGAAGTAGGCCTGGGCCTGAGCCTGCGCGTCGAGGATGGCGCGGGCGAAGCCGATCATGGCCGCGCCGTCGGCGGTGAGCGCCAGATTCCGGGTGTCGCGGCGGAACAGCTCCCGCCCGGCGGCCTGTTCCAACCGGGCGATATGGCCGCTCACGGTGGACTGGCGCAGGCCCAGCTGACGGCCCGCGGCGGTGAAGCCGCCGGCCCGCTCCACGGCCAGGAAGGTGCGTAGCAGCTCGGGTTCGAACATGCGGTTAATTATCACGTATCGCGATGAGAGATATCGGATCGAACGACTATCGCGATCGGCATCCGCGCTCCTACCGTCGAAACGTGCAGCTCCTCGCCAAACTCCGCATCGACTCCTTCATGCTGGGCATCCTCGCCACCGTGGCGCTGGCCGCCCTGCTGCCCGCGCGCGGGGACGCGGCCGAGGTGCTGGACTGGGCCACCAAGATCGCCATCGCGGTGCTGTTCCTGCTCTACGGCGCCCGCCTGGAACCCCGTGAGGCCCTGGCCGGACTACGGCACTGGCGACTCCACTCCGGAGTGCTGGCAGCCACTTTCGTGATCTTCCCGTTGCTGGGCCTGGCCCTGCGGGTGCTGGTGCCGAGCGTGCTCACCCCGGACCTGTACACCGGTGTGCTGTTCCTGTGCCTGGTGCCCTCGACAGTGCAGTCCTCCATCGCCTTCACCTCGATGGCCCGCGGCAATGTGGCCGGTGCGGTGGTGAGCGCCTCACTGTCGAATCTGATCGGCGTCTTCGCGACCCCGCTGCTCGTGATGGCCTGCATGAATACCACTGCGGGCGTGCATGTTTCACCGTCGGCGGTGCTCGCCATCGTGGTCCAGCTGCTGCTGCCGTTCCTGGCCGGGCAGCTGCTGCGCCCCCGCCTGGGCTGGGTGCTCGGCCATCCGGCCGCCACCAAGACGGTGGATCGCGGCTCGGTCTACCTGGTCGTCTACGCGGCGTTCAGTGCCGGTGTGACAGCGGGCATCTGGCACGATCTGTCGGCCCGGGTGCTGGTGTCCACGGTGCTGGTCTGCGCGGCCCTGCTGGCCACCGTGCTGGCCCTCACCACGCTGGGCGGCCGCCTGCTCGGCTTCTCCCGCGCGGACCGCATCGTGCTGACCTTCTGCGGCTCCAAGAAGAGCCTCGCCACCGGCCTGCCGATGGCCTCGGTGCTGTTCGCCGGGCATCCGGTCGGCCTGATCGTGTTGCCGCTCATGATCTTCCACCAGATCCAGCTCTTCACCTGCGCGGCTCTGGCCCAGCGCTATGCCCGCCGGGCGGACCCGGTGGAAGCCGAGTTGCCCAGCGGTGCAGTGGAACCGGTGTGATCGGTCAGTGCGCCTCGTTCACCGGTGTGCCGGTTTTGCTCGCACCCCAGTGATTGAAGACCAGATTGAGCACGAAGACCACGATCACGGCCGAGGTGATCGGGCTGCCCGCGATCATCTGGAAGTCGGCCGGGAACTTGGTGTAGATGTTCGGGGCCACCGCCGGCAGCAGCGCCACCGACAGCGTGACCGCGATGATCAGCATATTGCTGGTGCCCTCGAACTGGACCTTGTGCAGCACCCGCAGCCCGACCGCGGTGACCATGGCGAACATGACCGTGGCCGCGCCGCCGATCACCGGACCCGGCAGTGCCGCGACCACACTGCCGACCTTGGGTACCAGCCCCAGCGCCACCAGCATGCCGCCGCAGGCCGCGACCACCCAGCGGCTGCGCACGCCGGTCAGCCCTACCAGGCCGACATTCTCGGCGAAGGCGGTGTCGGGGAAGGAGTTCATGAATCCGGCCAGCACCGCGGAGAGTCCGTCGGCGGCCAGACCGCGTCCCAGGTCCGCGGGCTCGAGCTGCTTGTCGACCATTTCGGCGACGGCGACCATATCGGCGGTGGACTCGGTGAAGGTCACCAGCATGACCACGCACATGGAGATGATCGCGCCGAGATGGAACTCGGGGGCGCCGAAGATGAACGGCCGCGAGATCGCGAACCAGCCCGAGGACCCGACCGCCGACATGTCGACCAGATGCATGGGCACCGCCACCAGCGTGCCGATCACGACGCTGATCAGCACGGCCAGCTGAGCGATCAGCCCGCGGGCGAACCGGTGGATCACCACGATCAGCGCGATCACCAGCCCGGCCAGCGCGATATGCGAAATCTGGCCGTAGTCGGCCGCTTTCGGGTCGTCGCCGGCGATCAGCCCGGCGTCGGCACCGATCAGCGACAGCCCGATCACACAGATCACGCAGCCCGACACCAGCGGCGGGAAGAACCGCACCACCTTGGCGAAGAAGCGGGCGATGATCAGACCGAACACGCCCGACACCAGGATCGCGCCGTAGACGGTGGGCAGCCCGGCCTCGCCGCCGCCGAACTGCTGCGCGATCAGGATCATGGGCGAGACCACGGTGAAGGTCGCGCCCGCGACCACCGGCAGCCGGACACCGAGAATCCGGCCGATGCCGACCGACTGGATGATGGTGACGATGCCCGAGACCAGCAGATCGGCATTCACCAGCAGGCCGATGGTGTGGGCCGGCAGTTTCAGCGCCCCGCCGACGAGCAGCGGCACCGCGACCGCGCCCGCGTACATGATCGCCAGGTGCTGCAGGCCCAGCAGTGCCAATCGTGGGGGCGGCGGGATTTCGTCGACCGGATGCCGGGGCCGGACGACGCCGATATCGGATTTACGGGAGGGGCGCGAAAAGCGCATTTGCATGATGCCTCCTGGAACGCGTGAACAACGGCCCGAACAGGCCGCGACCACGACCCGAATGATGGCGCAGGAAATACCTGTCCCGCAGCAGATTGTTCGATTGTCCAGCCGGTTCGGCGCGCCTCCCGGCCGCCTTCGTATTTTCCTACAGAATCCCGCGGCGCGCGGCCCCTCGTGTTGACCGAATATCATGCCGCGACGTAGGTTCGGGGCCTCGTAACCCGTGGTCACAGGCAGGAGGCGACCGGATGTCCACCAATTCCGACCTGCGTCGCCTCGCCCACCGGACGGTGTGGGTGCCCGGCCGCGTGGCGCACGGCTGCTGAGGCACGGCTTTCTCGACGAGCGGAATTAATCCGCGAACACTGGATAGTGCACTCGACGTAGAAGGCAGCCTGCAATGGCAATTTTCATGACGGTGAACGGGAAGACCACGACGATTTCTCCCGCCGCGCCGCATACCTCTCTGCTGGACTTTCTCCGGGAGATCGGGCTCACGGGGTGCAAGGAGGGTTGCGCGGAAGGCGAATGCGGCGCGTGTTCGGTGCTGGTGGCCCGGCCGGGAGTGGCCGAGCCGACCGAATGGGTGGCGATCAATGCCTGCCTGGTGCCCGCCGTCGCGCTGGACGGGCAGGAGATCGTCACCGCCGAGGGCCTGGGCGGGCCCGCGCGGCTGCATCCGGTGCAGCGCGAGATGGCGGTGCGCGGCGGATCGCAATGCGGTTACTGCACACCGGGATTCGTGTGCAGCATGGCCGCGGAGTACTACCGGCCGGATCGGCGGGCGCTCGACGACATCGCACCCGACTGCGCGCATGCCGAGACCGGGCCCAATGGCTTCGATCTGCACGCGCTCAGCGGCAATCTGTGCCGGTGCACCGGCTACCGGCCCATCCGCGATGCGGCCTTCGCGGTCGGTGAGCCCGAGGCCGATGACGAACTGGCCCGGCGGCTCGTCTCCGACCCGCCGGAACCGGTGGCGACCGACTTCAGTTCCGGTGGGCAGCGTTTCGTCCGGCCCGCGACCCTCGCCGACGCGCTCCGGCTGCTGCGCGAGCACCCGGACGCCACGGTGGTGGCGGGCAGCACCGACCTGGGCGTCGAGGTGAACCTCCGTGGCCGGCGGGCGGAGTACACGCTGGCCGTCGATCAGCTGCCCGAACTGCGTGAGCTGACCATCGGCGCGGATCGGATCGAGCTGGGCGCCGCGCTCACCCTCACCGAGATCGAACGCCGCCTCGCCGGGCGGGTGCCACTGCTGTCGGAGTTGTTCCCGCAGTTCGCCTCCCGGCTCATCCGCAATGCGGCCACCCTGGGCGGCAACCTCGGCACCGGCTCGCCCATCGGCGACGCGCCGCCGGTGCTGCTGGCGCTGGCGGCATCGGTCGTGCTGGCCGATGCCGACGGCGAGCGCCAGGTCGCGCTGGCCGACTACTTCACCGGCTACCGGCGCTCGGTGCGGCGGCCGGACGAGCTCATCAAGTCCGTCCGGATTCCACTGCCGCTGGCGCCGGTGACCGCCTTCCACAAGATCGCCAAGCGCCGCTTCGACGACATCTCCAGCATCGCAGTGGCTTTCGCGCTCGACATCGAGGATGGTCTGGTCCGCACCGCGCGTATCGGGCTGGGTGGTGTGGCCGCCACCCCGGTGCGCGCCTACGACACCGAGGCGGCCCTCGTGGGCCGGCCCTGGACCGAATCGACCGTGATGGCGGCCGCGCAGGTCCTGCGGGACGAGGGCACTCCACTCGACGATCACCGCGCCAGCGCGCGGTATCGCAGCGCCATGCTCGGGGAGAGCCTGCGCAAACTGTTCGCCGAGACCACCGAACCCGCGGGGGTGCTGTCATGAGCCACCTGTCGCAACGACCCGAGAATCCCGCGGTGGGTGTGGCGCTGCCGCACGAGAGCGCCGCCCTGCACGTCACCGGGGCCGCGCTCTACACCGACGACCTGGTGTACCGCACCAAGGATGTGCTGCACGCGTATCCGGTGCAGGTGCCGCACGCGCACGCGCGCATCACCGCCCTGCACACCGCGCCCGCGCTGCGGGTGCCGGGCGTGGTGCGGGTGCTCACCGCGGCGGACGTGCACGGCATCAACGATGCCGGCGTCAAGCACGACGAGCCGCTGTTCCCCGACGAGGTCTGCTTCCACGGCCACGCCGTCTGCTGGGTGCTGGCCGAGACGCTGGAGGCCGCGCGGCTGGGCGCGGCGGCGGTCGAGGTGGAGCTGGAGCCGCTGCCCTCGCTGATCACGATCGAGGAAGCCGTGGCGGCCGGCAGCTTCCAGGGCGCGCATCCCCAGGTGCGGCGCGGCGACCTGGAATCCGGGTTCGCGGCCTCGGCGCACGTGTTCACCGGTGAAATCCACTTCTCCGATCAAGAACACTTCTACCTCGAAACCCATGCCGCCCTGGCGCATGTCGACGAGGGCGGGCAGGTGTTCGTGCAGTCCAGCACCCAGCATCCGTCGGAGACCCAGGAGATCGTGGCCCACGTACTCGGGCTGCACAGTCACGAGGTGACCGTGCAGTGCCTGCGCATGGGCGGCGGATTCGGCGGCAAGGAGATGCAGCCGCACGGCTTCGCGGCCATCGCGGCGCTCGGCGCGACCCTCACCGGGCGTCCGGTCCGGTTGCGGCTCAACCGAACCCAGGACCTGACCATGTCCGGCAAGCGGCACGGATTCCACGCGCAGTGGCGGGTCGGATTCGACGCCCACGGGCACATTCAGGCCCTGGACACCACCCTGACCTCGGACGGCGGCTGGAGCCTGGACCTCTCGGAACCGGTGCTGGCCCGCGCGCTCTGCCATGTCGACAACCTGTACTGGATTCCCAACGCGCGCTTCACCGGTCGCATCGCCAAGACCAACAAGCCCTCCAATACCGCCTTCCGGGGCTTCGGCGGTCCGCAGGGCATGCTCGTCATGGAGGACCTGCTGGGCCGGTGCGCGCCGCTGCTCGGCCTGGATCCGATGGAACTGCGCCGCCGCAACTTCTACCGTGCCGGGCAGACCACGCCCTACGGGCAGCAGGTGCGCCACCCCGAACGCATCACCGCCACCTGGGACCAGGTGCTCGAACGCGGTGAGATCGCGACGCGCACACGGGAGATCGCGGCCTTCAACGCGACGCATCCGCACGTGAAGCGCGGGCTGGCCGTCACCGGCGTCAAGTTCGGCATCTCGTTCAATATGACGGCCTTCAACCAGGCCGGGGCGCTGGTGCTGATCTACAAGGACGGGTCGGTGCTGATCAATCACGGCGGCACCGAGATGGGGCAGGGCCTGCACACCAAGATGCTGCAGGTGGCGGCCACCACACTGGGCATCCCGCTGGACAAGGTGCGGCTCGCGCCGACGCGAACGGACAAGGTGCCCAACACCTCCGCGACCGCGGCGAGTTCGGGGGCCGACCTGAACGGCGCGGCCATCAAGAACGCCTGCGAGCAACTGCGCGAACGCCTGTTGCAGGTGGCGGCGGCCCGGCTGGGAGTCCATGCCTCCGACGTCCGCATCGCCGACGGCGTCGCCCGCGCCCTGGGGCCCGGTGACGCGGTCGTCGAATGGAACGACCTGTGCCGGACGGCCTATCTGCAGCGAGTCCAGTTGTCCGCGGCCGGTTTCTACCGCACCGAGGGCCTGCACTGGGACGCGAAGACCATGCACGGCTCGCCGTTCAAGTACTTCGCCTACGGCACCGCCGCCGCCGAGGTGGAGGTGGACGGTTTCACCGGCGCGTACCACATCCGCCGCGTCGACATCGTGCACGATGTCGGCGACAGCCTGTCCCCGCTCATCGACATCGGCCAGATCGAGGGCGGTTTCGTGCAGGGCGCGGGCTGGCTGACGCTCGAGGACATCCGCTGGGACACCGGTGACGGACCCGGCCGCGGGCGGCTGCTCACCCAGGCGGCGAGCACCTACAAGCTGCCGAGTTTCTCGGAGATGCCCGAGGTCTTCAATGTCACCCTGCTGCAGCACGCGCACGAGGAGGGCGTGGTGTACGGGTCCAAGGCGGTGGGGGAGCCGCCGCTCATGCTGGCGTTCTCGGTGCGCGAGGCGCTGCGCCAGGCCGCCGCGGCCTTCGGACCGGACGGGGTGAGCGTCGAGCTGGGCGCGCCCGCCACGCCGGAGGCGGTGTACTGGGCCCTCGACGCGGCCCGGCGGGCCCGCGAATTCGCCACCGGGGAAAGCGTTTCCGCCCGTGCGTGACATGACCTGGGTGACCGCGGTCGCGCGCCTGCGCGACCGGCGGGAACCCGGCGTCCTGGTGACGGTGGCGTCCGTGCGCGGCCACGCGCCGCGCCGGGCGGGCGCGAAAATGGTGGTGGGACAGTCCGATATCTGGGGTTCGATCGGCGGCGGCAATGTCGAGGCCGTCGCCGTCGAGCGCGCCCGCGAGCTGATCGCGAAACCGCACGCCGAACCCGAGCTGATGGAATTCGCCCTCAACGACAAGGTCGTCGGCCAGCACGGCGTCCAATGTTGCGGCGGCACGGTGACCGTGCTGCTCGAGCCGCTGCCGGTACGCCCGGCGGTGGCCATCTTCGGGGTCGGTCATGTCGGGCTGGAACTGGCCCGCATCCTGGCCCGTCAGGATGTCGACCTGCACCTGATCGACTCCCGGCCCGAGGTGCTCACCGGGGAACGGCTCGCGCCACTGGACGACGCCATCGCGCGGGTTCATACCCATCACACGCCGCTGCTGCCGGAGCAGGTCCTCGACCGGCTGCCGCCCGGCACCCACATCCTGATCATGACCCACGATCACGCCGAGGACGCCGCCCTCTGCGATGCGGCCCTGCGCGCCGACGACCTCGGCACCATAGGCCTGATCGGATCCCCGGCCAAGTGGGCGCGGTTCCGGAAGCGGCTCACCACCGAGGGCGGTCATTCGCCGGAAGTCCTGGGCCGCATCAAGACTCCCATCGGGCTGGCCGATATCACCGGGAAGGAACCAGCCGTCATCGCGGTGAGCGTCGCGGCGGATCTGTTGCACACCTTCGAACTCGGCGCACGCACCACCGACTGACGCCGCCGCCGGCCGCCGGGGTCAGTGCGTGGCCGCGAGCTCCACGCTGTGGGTGCCGGCGCGGCGGCCCGAGAAGACGCAGTCGGCCAGGGACAGGCCACTCACGTACGAATTCGAGCACACCCCGACCGCGGCCCGGCCCGCCGCGAACAGACCCGGGATGGCCGCACCGGATTCGGTGCGGACCGCGCCCGTCTCCTCGTCCACCAGCAGCCCGCCCAGGGTGAGCATGGGCATCGGGTAGGTCAGCCGGGACTTGAACGAGATATCCAGCAGCGCAAAGGGTCCCGCGTGCAACGGGCGGCAGATGTCGTCGGGCTTGCCCATGGGGTCGGGCAGCTGCTGCTCGATGGCGCGATTGTGCGCGTCCACGGTCTTGCGCAGGGCCGCCGGGTCGATGCCGGCCCGGGCCGCGACCTCCTCGACGGTCCGGCCGGTCACGCTGCCGAACCGCAGCAGTCGCTCGGCCTGCATGCGCTGGAACCACACCGACTGCTTCCCGATCTGGCGGCGCGCCTCGGCGGCCAGCCGCGCATCGACCAGCAGCCAGGCCCGATGCCCCGGACTGGCGGCGATGGCCGCGCCCAGCGCCGCACCGTAGCGGGACTCGTCGATCATGCGCTGCCCGTTGGCATCCACGGCGATCGCGCCGAAGTAGGCACTCGGCGGGGCGATGAAACGCCAGGTGGACAGCGCGTCCATGCGACCGGTGGCCGCGCCGGCCGCCTGGGCCATGGCGATACCGCTGCCGTCGTCACCGGCGGTGCCCAGCGGCAGGCCCTCGGCCCACGGATAGCCGGGCGCGTGCTCGGCGACCATCGCGCCATTGGCGATGAAGCCACCGGTGGTGAGGATGACCCCCGACCGCGCCTGGATGCGCACCGATGCCCCGTAGCGACGCTCGATGCGGGCCAGCAGCGACTGCACCGCCTTACGCAAACCCTGGTGGTACACACCGGGTTTCGCCGAGATTCGGGCCAGCGCGGCGAACCTGCGCTGCACCGCCGCGGGCGCGCCGCTGATCGTGGTCGCCTCGATGCCGACCACCCGGCCGTCCTCGACCACGAGTCGCGTTGCCCGGGTACCGGTTCGAACGCGCACGCCGTGTTTCGCCGCCGACTCGGCGAGCGGGCCGAACAGCTTCTTGCCGGACACGCCGCGTCCGTGCGCGCGATGCCCGCGCTGCCGCGGTCGCGCCAATTCGCGGAAGCCGCCGGAGTTTTCGCTGCCCGAGTAGTACAGGTAGTAGTCGTCGGTGGGGTACGAGGTCTTGAAGGGGCACAGCGACGGCTGGAACGGCACCCCGTGCCCGGTCAGCCAATCGATCAGTGCGGGCGACTCCTCGCAGAACCTGCGCAGCGTACGCTCGCTCACGGTGTCGCCGACCTCGGCGCGCAGATACGCGAGCATGTTCTCCACGTCGTCCTCGACCCCGGCCGCGCGCTGCACCCAGGTGCCGCCGCCCGCGTACACGATTCCGCCGGACAGCGCGGTCGCCCCGCCGCCCAGGTAGCGGTCCAGGGCGAGCACGTCGGCGCCCGACTCCCGGGCGGCCAGCGCCGCCGCGACACCCGCGCCGCCGTATCCGACCACCACCACATCGGCCGAAGAGTCCCAGGTCCGCACCGTTGCGTCCACCTTCCCGAGTGAAGAAATCCCAGCGAGGAGAACTATAACGTGTTCTAGTTCAGTGCGCGGTTCGCGGCGAGCCGGTCGCGGATGACCGGAAGGCCGGTTACCGTCGGACGGGTGGCCAGCAAGTCAGCCGCACCGGCGATCGAGGTGCCGGTGGGCGAACACACGGTGCGCGTGTCCAATCCGGATCGGGTGTACTTCCCGGAGACCGGGGCGACCAAGCTCGACCTGGTGCAGTACTACCTGAGCGTCGGGGACGGGATCGTCAACGCGCTGCGGGACCGGCCGTGCATGCTGCACCGCTTCCCGAAGGGCCTGCCCGGCGGCAAGGTCCACCAGAAACGCCTGCCCGGCGGTGCGCCGGACTGGATTCCGACTGTCCAGCTGTACTTCCCGCGCTACGGCCGCACCGCCGACGAGCTCTGTGTCGAGAAGCTCGCCGACGTGATCTGGGCGGTGCAGATGTCGACGGTCGAGTTCCACCCCTGGAACTCGCGCCGCTTCGATACCGAACTCCCCGACGAATGGCGTATCGACCTCGACCCCATGCCGGACTGCCCGTGGTCGCGGGTACAGCGGGTGGCCGGGGTCGTGCACGAGGTGCTCGACGAGCTGGGTGCGGTCGGCTGGCCGAAAACGTCCGGCGGCAAGGGATTACACGTCTACGTCCGCATCGCGCCCCGCTTCGGATTCCAGGAGGTGCGCCGGGCCGCGCTGGCCTTCGCCCGCGAGGTGGAGCGGCGCGCGCCCGCGGACGTCACCACCGCCTGGTGGCGCAAGGATCGCGATCCGGCGCAGCTGTTCGTGGACTACAACCAGAACGCGCGCGACCACACCATCGCCGCGGCGTACTCGGTGCGCGGCGTGCCCGAGGCGACGGTGTCGACTCCGGTGCGCTGGACCGAGATTCCCGAGGTGCGCCCCGGCGACTTCACCATGAAGACCGTGCCGGCGCGCTATGCCGAACTCGGCGACCTGCACGCCGGCATCGACGAGGCGGTGTTCGACATCGAACCGCTGCTGGAGTGGGCCGACCGCGACCGGATCGCCGTCGACCTCGACGAGGACAGCGGCGACTAGAGCTCGTCGGTGGTGATCAGGCCGTCGCGGATGGCGCGGGCCACCAGCGCCGCCTTGGTCGGGGCCGTGCGCCCGACCGCCGCGTACTTGGCGCGGATGCGTTCCAGGTACGTGTTGACCGTGCCGACCGTGATGTAGAGCTGCTGGGCGACCAGGGCTTTGGACTCGGTCTGGAACCAGGCCAGCAGCACTTCGCGCTCCCGGCCGGACAGCCGCGGCCGGTCGTCGCCGTCGGCGCTCATGGCCCGGGCCATGGTCGGGCTCAGATACGGCCGCACCTCGGCGGCGGCGTGCAGGGCGGTGATGAGGTGTTCGCGCCCTTCGGTTTTCGACAGATAGGTGACCGCGCCCAGGTCCAGGCAGTCCCGGACCAGGTGGGGCTCGGTGTACTGGGAATAGACCACCACCCGGTGACCGCGGGCGCAGATCGTGCCCAGCGCGCTCAGATCCGGTGCGCGCTGGTCGAATTGGAGATCCAGCACGATGGCGTCCAGGTCGCCGCGATCCGGACCGCCCGCCGCCAGGAAGGCCGCCGGATCCGGATGGTCGGCCGCCACCTCGATGCGCGGCTCGGCCGCGGCGCACCAGCCGCGCACGCCGTCACGGATCAGCGGGTGGTCGTCGACTATGGCGATACGGATCATCGGGCCCCCTCGACCTGGAAACGGTGATGCAGTCGCGCCCACAGCAATTCGCCTGCGGTGACCACCTCGGTGTGCACCGCCCCGGCGGCGTCGAGGGCGGTGCCGGACAGCGTGGACAGGCGGTCCAGCGTGTCGGCCGGGCAGTCGCCCAGCGCGCTTACGGTACAGCCCGCGGCGTCCGCGGTCACCACCACCCGGGCGCGGGAACGGCTGGCGTCCAGCATGATCCGGGCCGCGGCCACCAGATGGCCGCGGACCACGTCGGGCAGGTCGCGCCCGGCGGGCCCGATGCCGCGACCGACGTCGACGTCCGCCTCGACGGTCACCGCCACCCCGCGCCGTTCGGCGGCGTCGATACCGGTGCGCAGGTCGGACAGCAGCGGATGGCCGAGACCGTCCTGCTGAGTGAACAGGCGGCGCAGGCGGGCGTACTCGGTGCGGGCGGCGGCCTGGACGGCCGGGTCTCCGGGATCCCGGCTGCCGTCGGCGAGACCCGCGAGCAGCGGGGTGAATTCGGTCAGCAGTTCGCGATAGCGGCGCAGGCACTCCTGCTCGGTCATGCGCCCGACCGCGTCGGCGGTGCGGTGCCGCAGGCGTTCCCGATGCAGGGCGGCGGCCTGCCGCGTGGCCCGATCGAGGGTGGCGGCGAACCAGGCCGTCAGCATCTGCAGGAAGAAGATGGCCGCCGTGTGATACCCCAGCACCGTGAGGGTTTCGACGCCCGGCGCGCGGGCCAGGACCAGCGCGCACACCAGGACCCACCAGACGCTCAGCGCCGACAGCGACAGCCGCGGCGGCAGCCGGAAGCCCAGCGCGACCACGGTCCAGCCGGACGCGCCGATCGACCAGTTCGCGCCCGCCAGTCCGGCCTCCGGCGGCAGCAGGACGATGAGCAGCAGCGAGGCGGCGATCGCCACGCCCATGAGCGCCAGCGTCACCGATTCGCGGCGGCGCGGCGCCAGCGCCGCCAGGGCACAGGCCACGTTCACCGCGACCAGCAGCGCGTTCACCGCCGCCGGGGGCGTCGCCGCGGCGGCGGTGAGGGTCGACTGCAGCAGGGTGTCGGCGACCGCGATGCCCACCATGCCGTACCCGAAACTGCGCCCGAGCCGGTCGATTCCGGAGGCGGCCGCCGGTGCGCCGAACGAATGATCCTCGGCGGCAACCGGTGCGGCGACCGGCCAGCGCAGCCGGACCTCGGTGCCGCGCCCCGGGGTGCCGGTGACCTCGGCGTCGCCGCCCACGGCCCGCAGGCGCTCGATGATCGAATGCCGGACGCCGTAGCGGTCCTCGCCGGGCGCGCCGGCGAATCCGATGCCGTCGTCGGTGATCAGCAGCGTCCCGGGCCCGGCGCTGATCACCACGTTCGAGGCCTGGGCGTGCCGGTCGATATTGGTGAGCGCCTCCCGCGCGGCCGCGGTCACCGTCCACGCCAGCGTCCGGCGGATCGGCAGCGGACCCGGTGTGCTCAGGGTGACCGGGACCGGGCATTCGATGCTCAACTCGCGCAACAATTCCGACAGGTCGGCCGGCGAATCATCGCCCGGCAGCGGGATTCCCGACTCCAGCACCGTGAGATCGCGCGCGGCCTGGCGGGCGATGCGCTCGCGATCGGCGGCTGCGCCCTGACCCACCATCAGCAGGGTGGCCGCGGCGGTGTCGTGCATGACCGCCCACTGCTCGTGCTCGTAGCGCCGCCGGGCCGCGGCGACCTCACCGGCGATGCGAGAGTCGGCGGCCGCGGTCACGGTCTGGTCGTGCACGGTGGCCGCGCGCAGCACCACCCGGCGCACCCCCACCGCCAGCAGCCACTCCACCAGCAGGTAGGCGACGGCCAGATCGGACAGGAACCCCCAGGGCGTGAGACCGGGCGTACCGCGATTGGCCCAGTAGAGCGCGGCGAGGACCAGCACGGTCACCGCCGCCGATATCCGCACCCGCTCAGCGATACCCACCGAGATCACCGTTGCCGCCACGACCTTCACATCGATGAGGTCTCCGGTGCCGACGCCGGACGCGGCCACACTGACCGTGCCCAGCAGGTAGATCGCCACCACCGCGACATCGGCCGCGGTCCACCACGGCCCCAGGCGCCGCCCCCACAGCCGGCCCGCCGACCACATCGCCAGCAGCACGGTGACCGTGCGCCCCGCGCCCGGATCGACGGCCCCGCCGGCCAGATGCACCACGGTGAGCAGCAGGCAAGCGGCGTGCCGGAATCGGATGGCCAGCCATGTCGCCTCCTGCGCGACCGCGGCGTGGGTCGGGTCGGCTTCGCGCAGCACCCGGTCACGGTACCGAACCGGATTCGAGCCAGCATGGCATCCCGGCGGACGCCGCGGTGTCCGTCGAACATCCGACAGACAGACCCGTCCGGCTACGGAAAAGTGAACCGTGCAGCGGGGTGTGCGGGTCCGGCCCGCGCACCGGCTGCGCCCGCGGCCGTTGGCGGGCGGGGAGTCAACGGCCGCCCGGGTCAGCGACCCGGGCCGGTGCGCGCGGGGTGAGTACGCTTCCAAGTGGACGGACTTAGTGCCCGAGGTGACACGGCCGGCGCAGGAGGCGCGGGATGGAGTGGTTCATCGCACCGGAATACTGGTTCGCGCGGCAGGTGATCGAGCGCGGGATCGCGGCCATCTATCTGATCGCGTTCGTGGCGGCGGCCCGGCAGTTCCGGGCGCTGACCGGGGAGCACGGCATGTTGCCGGTACCGCGGTTCGTGGCGCGGCGGCCGTTCCGGGTGGCGCCGAGCGTCTTTCAACTGCACTACACCGACCGGTTCTACGCGACCGTGGCCTGGAGCGGGGCGGCGGTGTCGGCGGCCCTGGTGGCCGGGGCCGCGGATCTGCTGCCGTTGTGGGCGGCCGTGGTGGTGTGGCTACTGGTGTGGGTGCTGTACCTGTCGATCGTCAACGTGGGGCAGGTCTGGTATTCGTTCGGGTGGGAGTCGCTGCTGCTGGAGGCCGGTTTCCTGGTCGCGTTCCTCGGCAACGACCGGGTGGCCCCGCCGGTGCTGGTGGTGTGGCTGGCCCGGTGGCTGGTGTTCCGGGTGGAGTTCGGGGCGGGACTGATCAAGCTGCGCGGTGACAGTTGCTGGCGGGATCTGACCTGCCTCTACTACCACCACGAGACCCAGCCCATGCCCGGCCCGCTGAGCTGGTTCTTCCACCAGCTGCCGCGGCCGCTGCACCGGATCGAGGCGGGGGCCAATCACGTTGCGCAATTGGTGGTGCCGTTCGGGCTCTTCGCGCCACAGCCGATTGCGAGCGTGGCCGCCGGCATCATCATCGTCACGCAGCTGTGGCTGGTGCTGTCGGGCAACTTCGCCTTCCTCAACTGGCTGGTCATCGTGCTCGCCTGGTCCGCCGTCTCCGATTCCGCGGCGGCAACGGTGTTTCCGATACCCGCGGCGCCGGCACTGCCGGACTCGCCGCTCTGGTTCACGGTGCCGGTGTTCGTCTTCGCGGCCTGCACCGTGGTGCTCAGCTACCTGCCGGTCCGCAATATGCTGTCGAGCCATCAGCGAATGAACCAGTCCTACAATCCTTTCCATCTGATCAATACGTTCGGCGCGTTCGGGGTCGTCGATCGCATCCGCTACGAGGTGGTCGTCGAGGGCACCGACGAAGTCGCGCTCACCGCCCACACCCACTGGCGCGAATACGAATTCAAGGGCAAGCCCGGCGACCCCCGCCGGCTGCCCCGCCAGTGGGCCCCGTACCACCTGCGCCTGGACTGGCTCATGTGGTTCGCGGCCCACTCGTCCAGCTATGCCCGGCCGTGGTTCGACGGCCTCCTCCAGCGCCTGCTGCGCAACGACCCCGCCACCCTGCGCCTGCTGCGCCGCAATCCCTTCCCGGACGTCCCGCCCCGTTACATCCGCGCCCGGCTCTACGAGTACCGCTTCACCAGTCCCCGTGAACTGCTGGAGACCCACGCCTGGTGGGTTCGAACCCTGGTCGGCGAATACGCGCCGCCGATGTTCTCGCCGCGCGTCTCGCGCGTGACCCGGACATAATGCGGCATGGGTTTCTTCAGGCCGCGCTGCCCGGTGGGGGAGGTGGAACGGCTCTGGGTCGAGGAGATGCTGTCCTGGTGCGCCACCCAATTCGGGACCAGGACGTTGCGCACCCCCGTCATCCTCCCGACCTCCGACTACTTCCCGGACACCTACTCGGGCGCCGAATCGCAGGCGCTCGCGGTCGTGGAGCGGGTGGTCCGGTACATGGGGGTGGGGCGGGATCGCATTGTCGTGGAACTCGATTCGGCCGGTGCGGCGCCGCCCGACCAGCTCATGCAGCTGGAGGGCGCGGCCCGCGGCGAGGCCGGGCACTACCGGCTCGAGCACGGGCGGGCGGTGGTGACGCTCGAACTGGCGCGCCTGCGCTCACCGGTCACCCTGGTGGCGACCGTCGCCCATGAACTCGCCCACGA
Source organism: Nocardia sp. NPDC004711 (assembly GCF_053601595.1). Taxonomy (NCBI): domain Bacteria; kingdom Bacillati; phylum Actinomycetota; class Actinomycetes; order Mycobacteriales; family Nocardiaceae; genus Nocardia; species Nocardia sp. NPDC004711. The sequence continues at coordinate 94,120 of NZ_JBSGCB010000030.1, forward strand.
GCGGCTGCTCGGTGAGCAGCGCATCGCACCGGACCGGCACGACGGCGAACAACTCACCGATCTGGCCACGGTCTACCTCGGCCTCGGCGTCTTCAATGCCAATGCGGCCTTCCAGTTCTCGCAGAACAGCCGCGGCTGGCGCTCCCAGCGCCTGGGCTACCTCTCCCAGCCCATGTACGGCTACGCCCTCGCCTGCTGGACGGTCATGCGCGGCGACCCTCGCCCCGCCTGGTCGTCCCACCTCGATACCAACCCCCGTGTCTACATGAAGCAGTCCCTCAAATACCTGCGCGCCAACCCCGACGCCCTCCCGGGCTGGCGCGCCGCGGCATTCGAATCCTGAAGCCGGCCTCGGATCCGGAAGTCCGGATCCGAGGCCGTGCGGCCGCGACTACGCGGTGCTGCTCGCGCTGCCGTTCTCCAGGTGACCCGCGAAGTGCCTGCGCCAGTTGGAGTTTCCGGAGAGGCTGAGCGTCAGGTCGTACCAGCCCTGGTCGAGCGGGGCGGTGATATCGCGTTTGGATCCGGCGTCGATCGTGGCCGGGGAACCGCCGCTCACCTGGACCGTCAGTGCCGAACCGCCGGAATTGCTCACGGTGACAATGAAAGTGGGCTGATCGGCGGTGCCACCGACAGCGGCGGTGGCGGTGAGCGCCGCGGTATCGGCGGTGCCCGCGGCCTCGACGAGGAACCCGTTGGGCGCGTGGATCGCGAAGTCGTAGGAGCCGCCGAGCTGGAATCGCTCCTGAGCGGTGCCGCCCGGGGCGACCACGGTCTGGCGGATCGAATTGTCGTGGTAGGCAAAGGTTTGGAACGGCATGGCCACCGTGCCCTGGTTGCCGTACCGGGCTGTCGCGGCGTTCCCGGCGACCTCCACCCAGGCGACCGGCTGATAGGGCAGCGGCCGGGCCTTGGCGCGGCCCGCGTCCTGGACCGGCATCTGCTGCCCGGCGGGGGCGGGCGGGGCCGGCTTGGGCAGGTTCTTCTGACCGGCCGCGCGGGCGCGCTCGGCATTGGCGTCGGGCAGGGTGGGAATGCTGGTGTCGCGTCTGCCGAAATCGAAGCAGCTGGTGAGGTCGCCGCACACCGCGCGCCGCCAGGCCGAGATATTGGGTTCGGCGACGCCGGTCCACTGCTCCAGGAAGCGCAGCACCGAAGTGTGGTCGAACACTTGGGAATTCACGTAGCCGCCGCGGCTCCACGGTGAGATGACCAGCATCGGTACCCGCGGTCCCAGGCCGATGGGCGAATTCCCGCCCAGCAGCGCTCCGGCCCGGCTGATCAGGGTGTCCATGGTCGCCGAGCCCGAGGCGAGCCCGAGCGTCGCCGAGCCGGAATTCAGGTCGGTGCCGGTGATCTCCAGCGACGGCAGGATCTCGTCGGGGGTGCCGGGCGGTGCGGTCGGCGGCACCACGTGGTCGAAGAAGCCGTCGTTCTCGTCGTAATTGACGAGCAGGACCGTCGACTCCCACAGTTTCGGGTTGTCCCACAGGGCCTGCAGGACGCGCTGGATGTAGGCGGCGCCGTCGGCGGGACGGTAGGCGGGGTGCTCGGAGTAGCCGGCGGGCGCGACCACCCAGGACACCTGCGGCAGGGTGCCGGCGGCGCAATCGGAAATGAACTGCTGCAGCACGTAGTCGACATTGGTGCCGTCGGTGCCGGCCGGTGCGGGCGTCATACCGGTGGTGGTCACCTTGGCGCGATCGGCCAGCTGGCGGACCGCGGGATCGGACGAGGCCGCCGCGTCGTGATATGCGCGGAACAGCCACAGCGGATTGTCGCCGAAGTCGGCGAGGAAGTCGCCGCCGCTGTGCGAGTCGGCGTACACCTGCCACGAGATCCCGGCCTGCTGCAGGCGTTCCGGATAGGTGGTCCAGGTGTAGACGGGCCGATAGTCCGGGGGATTGGACACGGCGGGCCCGCCCGCCCGGCCGGCGGCGTCGATGGTGCCGGTCCAGTGGAACAGCCGATTCGGCGTGGTGGGTCCCTGGATCGAACAGAAGTAGTGATCGCAGATGGTGAATGCGGAGGCCAGTGCGCGATGGAAGGGAATGTCGGCCTCGGTGAAGTAGCCCATGGTCATCTTGGACTTGGCCGCGATCCAGGAGTGGTAGGCGCCATCGGCCCACGCCATGTGCGTGGTGTTCCAGTCGTGCGCCAGATCGCCGAGATCCTGCCCGTCCACCCGGCTGGTGTCGACGTGCCAAGGCAGCAGGAACCCGGTGCTGCTGAACGCATCCGGCTGATGGAACGCGTCCCGGTTGTCGCCGCCCGCCGACCCGCTGCTGCTCCCGCTGCCCGAACCGCTCGCCGACCCGCTGGCGCTCCCGGTGCCCGCCGACCCGCTGCCCAGATCGGTCCCGGGCCCGCCGGCGAGGGCGGTGTCCATGGCCGCCTGCAGGATCGGGTCGTAGCCGCCGGCGGGCAGCCGCAGGGCGCGCTTGTCACCGAAACCCCGTACGCCGCTCATGGTTCCGAAGTAGTGATCGAAGGATCGGTTCTCCTGCATGAGGATCACCACGTGCTGGACCTGATCCAGGGAGCCCGAGCGCCCCGGTTCCGCCAGTGCCTCCGCCATGCCCTCCGGCAGCCCGGTCACGCCCGCCGCGCCCGCGGCCAGCATCGACCCGAGCACCGTTCGCCGATTCGTCCTGGCGAATCCACGCCCCATCAGAAATCTCCGATCCGTCGTCTGTCCCCAGCCATCGCGGCGCCGCAGACGCTACCGGCACGCCCGCCGGTCCGCAGCGTCCGAAACGTGTCCTGGCCAGCGCTTTTCGCTATAAGCGCGGATGGTGAGGGTGCCGTCGCGGAAAAATCGGTCCCATGAAGTTGGTCGGATGATCACCCCGGGGTCATGTAGAGGTGCCACGGTGGTCGCGTGTGGACGGAGACACAGGCGCGGCCGGTGCGCGCGATGCGCTGGTTCCACCTGGTGTGCGATGGGGTGGTGGCGCGGCTGCCGTTCGGGCTGGGCCGGTTCGTGGCCCCGACCTTCGTCGGCTATCTACTGGTGAGCGGGTTCACCTTCACGCTGGATCTGGTGGTGCTGACCGCCCTGCACGGGGTCGCGGGCCTGGCGCTGCCGGTCGCGGTGACCGTGGCCTATTGCACGGCATTCGGCGCGAGCTATCTGCTGAATCGGACCCTCAACTTCGAGTCGCACGCCGCGGTCGGTCCGCAGGTCGCCATCTATGTCGTGGTGGTCGCGGTGAACTACCTGGTGTTCATCCTCGGCGTGACCAGCGGTGTGGCCGCCCTCGGCATCGACTACCGAATCGCCCGCGTCCTGGGCGGTCTCGGCGAGGGTTTGTTCATGTACGCGTCGATGCGGCTGCTCGTCTTCCGGACCTGGTCATTGTCCAGCCGCCGCTCGCGTCGTTAGCGCGCGTGTTCGATTCCCGGCCACCAGCGCTACCAGCGACGACGAGTCAGCGGGGCTGGACGGGGGTGGGCTGGACGGGCATATAGGTATGGCTTACCTTGGCACCCGTGAGTGTTGCCGAGGCTGTGCCGAATCTGCTGATCTGCCTGCGGGAGGGCCTGGAGGCGGGGCTCGTGGTGACCATCCTGCTGGCCGCCGTGCGCCGGCTGTCCACACCTCGACGCCCGGTCTCGACCACGCCGGTCTGGCTGGGCGTGCTCGGCGCGATCTCGGTGGCCGGGAGTTTCGCCGCCGTGCTGACGTATTCGACTGCCGCACTGACCAGTTCGGCCCGGGCCGCCGTCGCAGGCGTGCTGAGCGTGCTGGCCGTGGCCCTGGTCACCGCGATGATCTTCTGGATGCGGCGCACCGGGGCCTCGCTGTCGGGACAGCTGCGCGGCGAGGTCGCGCGGGCCGCGGGACTGGGCGCGGGTGTGCTCGCGGTGACGGCGTTCCTGGCCGTCGGGCGCGAGGGCCTGGAGACCACGCTGTTCGTGTGGACAGCCATCAAGGCGGCCGGATCGACAGCCGCCCCGCTGGTCGGCGCGGCCCTCGGACTGGGTATCGCGATCGCGCTGTGCTGGTTGCTGTTCCGGCGTGCGGTGCGGCTGAACCTCGGTGTCTTCTTCAACCGGACCGCCGTGCTGCTCATCATCATCGCCGCGGGCGTGCTCGCCTACGGCCTCGGTGACCTGCAGGAGGCGGGCTGGCTGCCGGGTGCGCGCTGGATCGCGTTCGACCTGACCGCGCACGTCGACCCGAACTCGTGGTGGGTCTCGATCATCACCGGCATCACCAACCTGTCGCCGAAGATGACGGTGCTGCAGGTGGTGGCGTGGATCGCGTACCTGGCCACTGTGATTCCGCTGTTCGTCCGGGCGGGCCGCACCCCTGCGACCGAGGCCGAGCCGGTGACGAAGCCGGAAACCGAGCCCACCGACAAGAAGCCGGAAACCGAACCCGCGCACGCGGATTGGTGGGAGCGGATCGCCGGTCCGCGTCCGGTGCCGGTCGGCGCGACCCTGGTGCTGGTCCCGGTGCTGGCGGCCGGCACCGCCATCGCCCTGCTGCCCTCGGGCGGCTCCAACACCGCGCGCACGGTCACCGTGACCGCGGATGCGTGTGCGCCGGAATGGACCTCGGCGCACACCGGCACCCAGACCATCGCGGTGCACAACACGTCCGGCAAGTCCGGCGAGATCGATCTGGTCGACGCGGACGGCGCGGTGGCCGGTGAGATCGAGAACATCGGTCCCGGCACCACCGCCGAGCTGACCGCGACCCTGAATCCGGGCAGCTACACCATCGTCTGCCTGATGTCGGGCCGCCCGTCGCTGTCCTCGCCGCGCGTACAGGCCACCGGTCCGCAGACGGACGCGCCGCCGGCCTTCAAACCCGCGCGCGCCAGCGAACTGCACGGGCCGAACGAGGCCTACCAGACGTACGTGCGGGGCGTGCTGACCCGTCTGACCGGTGCCGTCGGCACGGTCGGCCGGGATCTGCGGGCGCGCAATATCCCCGCCGCGCAGGCCGATTGGCTGCTCGCGCTGCAGGAGTGGGAGCGGGTCGGCGCGTCGTACAACAGCTTCGGCGACGCGGGGACCGCGGTCGACGGACTGCCCGGCGGCCTGCCGGACGGCGTCAACGATCCGGGATTCACCGGCCTGCACCGCCTCGAATACGGCCTCTGGCACGGCCAGGGCCCGGATCAGCTGCTGCCCGTGGTCGACAAGCTCACCGCGGATATCGCCGCGATCGGGGACAAGCTGACCAGCACCGATATCGCCGGTGATCCGGCCACCCTGCCGGTGCGCGCCCACGAGATCCTGGAAGACGCACTGCGCGATCATCTTTCGGGCCTGGACGATCAGGGCGCGGGCGCGGCCTATCCGGCGACGCTGGCCGATGTCGAGGTCACCCGCACCGTCCTGGATCAGCTCGCCGTCCCGCTGGACGAGCGTGACCCGCAGCTGCGCCCCGGCCTCGGGTCCAAGCTGGACCAGTTGCGCGCAGCTCTGCTGGCCACCCAGGACAACGGCCGCTGGCGCACGCCGGCGCAGACACCGCAGGCCGCCCGGCAGGCGGTGCTCGCCGCGATCGGTGCCGCCCTGGAAGCGCTGGACCGGGTGCCGCGGCTGCTGGAAACCAAAGCGAACTGACTCTCCACGAAGGACCGAGGCCATCACCATGACTGTCAGCCGCCGCCGCTTCCTCTCCGGCGCCGCCGCGGGCGCCGCCGGAACCGCCCTGACCGCAGGCGTTCTCGTCGAGGGCGCCCGCGTGGACGCCGCCGCCGCGGGCGGGCAGCCCACGATCACACCGGCCTACCCGTTCCACGGCGCGCATCAGGCGGGCATCCTCACCCCGGCTCCGGCCGATCGCCAGAATGCCTCCTGCTTCGCCGCGTTCGACGTGACCGCCGCCAACCGCGCCGAACTAGCCGACCTGATGAAGACGCTCACCGAACGCGCCCGCGCCCTCACCGCCGGTGGCCCGCCGCCGGATCTGGGTCCGAGCCACCCGCCCGCCGACAGCGCCGTCCTGGGACCTGACATCCCGGCCGACGGCTTGACCGTCACCACCGGTGTCGGTGCGAGTCTGTTCGATCAGCGGTACGGGCTGGCTTCCCGGAAGCCCGCGCACCTGACGCCGATGCGGATCTTCCCCGACGACTCCCCGGAAGCGGCCTGGATGCACGGTGATCTGCTGCTGCAGCTGTGCGCCCACAACCCCGACACCATCCACCACGCCATCCGCGATCTCACCCGCCACACCCGCGGCGGGATCCAATTGCGCTGGAAGATCCAGGGCTACAACTCCCCGCCGCGCCCGTCCGGCACCGGCCGCAATCTGCTCGGCTTCAAGGACGGCACCGCCAACCCGACCGGCTCCGACGCCGCCGCCCTGATCTGGGCCGACAGCCCCGACGAGCCCGCGTGGACCCGGGGCGGCACCTACCAGGTGGTCCGTCTCATCCGCATGCTGGTGGAGTTCTGGGACCGCGTCTCGATCGCGGAGCAGGAGAACATGTTCGGCCGCCGCCGCGAATCGGGTGCACCCCTGGACGGCACCAAGGAATTCGACGTCCCCAACTATGCCGCCGATCCCGACGCCACCGTCACCCCCGCCACCGCCCACATCCGCCTGGCCAATCCCCGCACCCCCGACACCGCCGGCCAGCAGCTGCTGCGTCGCTCCTACAACTACGACCTCGGCGTCGACCCGAACGGCAATCTCGCCACCGGGCACATCTTCACCTGCTTCCAGCAGGACATCCAGCGCCAGTTCGAAACCATCCAGACCCGTTTGGCCGGAGAGCCTTTGACCGACTACGTCCAGCCCTTCGGCGGCGGCTACTTCTTCGTCCTGCCGGGCGTCACCGACACCAAGGACTGGTACGCCCGCACGCTGCTGAGCTGATCCGGCACCGCCCGAGCCGGGTCAGACGGTCAGCACGGTGTGGATTCGGTTGCCGGGGTCGATGGTTCGGCGCAGTGCGGCCAGGCGCGGGTAGTTCTGTCCGTAGTAGCGGCCGAGGGGATCGCCGGGTTCGAGGTAGTTGGCATAGGCACCCACCGAGACCGGTGCGAAGAGCTGGTGGGCGGCGGTGACCCAGGCCTGGGCGGTGTCGTGCGGGATCGGTTGGTAGGCGCCCCATTCGACGAGGGCGGCGTGGTTGCGCCAGGGGAAGGCGGTGGCGGTGGGTGCCGTGTCGCGGATCGCGCCGTCGAGGGTGTTGATCTGCACCCAGCCGGTGCCGCCGGCGCGCGAGAAGATCGTCAGGGCTTCGATGATGCGGGCGATGGCATCGGGGGTGAGCTCGGAGACGACGTCGGAACCATTGGTGAAACTCGCCCGCGGTGAGGTGGGGCTGCCGCCCGCCAGATACATGATGGTGTCCATGTGATCGAGGGTCTGCGTGTCGATGGTCGACGGTTGCAGACCGATCGCATCCGTCAGCGCGGCCGCGGCCTGGTCGCCGGACCCGGCCGGGCAGACCATCTGCATCCAGCAGTCCAGGCTGCCGTTGCCGTCGGCGTCGACGCTCACGTCGGCCCACTGGGAGCGGTCCGCGGACTGCAGCCAGGCGGACCAGCCGGCGATCACCTGTGCGGCGCTGTCGCCGGGAAAGGTCAGGCGCACCAGGTCTTTCGACGTCGCGGGACAGGTGTCGAAGGTCAGCGAGGTGACCACGCCGAACAGTGGGCCGCCGCCGCGCAGCGCCCAGAGCAGGTCCGGGCGGGAGGTCTCGGAGACCTCGGCGACGGTGCCGTCGGGCAGCACGAGCGTCGCCCCGGCGAGCCGGTCGCAGGTGAGGCCGTAGGCGCGGGATCCGAAGCCGAGGCCGCCGCCGAGGGCGAGTCCGCTGATGCCGACATCCGGGCACATGCCGGTCGGGATGGTCAGATCCGACCGGTCGAGCTCGCGGTAGACGTCGTACAGGGTGTGGCCCGGTCCCACCACCGCCTGTCCCGCATCGACACTCACGCCGGTGAGCTGCCGGACGTCGATGATCATCGCGCCCGTCGTCGTCGACACCCCCGCATAGGAGTGCCCGCCGGACCTAGCGGCCACGGGCAGGCGGTACTCGGCCGCGAAACTCATGGCGGAGACGACATCGGCGGTCGAGGCGACCTGCACCACGGCAGTGGGTGTTTCGCTGTCGAACCGGGTGTTGAAGACCTGCTTGGCCATCTCGTAGCCGGTGTCGCCGACCCGGACGACCCGGCCGCGGATGAGCCGCTCCAGCCTGCTCCAATTCGGTTTGGCCGCACCGGGTCCGGCCGCGACCGAGACGGGATCGGCATCGGAGAGGCCGGTGAATCCCCACCCGGCCAAGGCGATTCCCAGTGCGCCACACAGAAAAGTGCCTCGCGAGAAGCCGGCATCCGTCGCCCGTACGGATCTCACTCTGCGCATGTGCCCTCCAGGCTCGGTGCTAGCCGGAAAACCATGGCGGGCAACGGATGCACGCCTGCCCGGGACGTCAACTATGTGTGGTTTGCCGCAATTTCCTGCGGATGATCAACAGCCGCCAGGTAATTGTGCCGACCACCCGGGTGGCGAGGCATGAGTTCGACCTAGGCCTAAGACAACTCACAGGCAACCGTGACCGAATTTGCCCGCGTGTCGCTCTAGGTCGTGAAGTTGCGCTCTAGGTAGTGAAGTTGGAGGAGTAGTGGCCTCGGAGGAGTTGTGGCCTCAGAGATAGGACCCGCAGTAGGGCCACGCACCGGGGCCCTCGTGCGCGAGGATCCGTTCCGCGATGCGGATCTGCTCCTCGCGACTGGCGTCGGCGGGATTCCCCCTGCCGCCGTACGCCTTCCAGGTGCCCTGGCTGAATTGCAGGCCACCGTAGTAGCCGTTGCCGGTGTCCGCCCCCCAATCCCCGCCCGCCTCGCACTGGACGACGGCATCCCAATCGTGCCAGCCGGCGGCGAGTGCGGTTGGGGCCGGCCCACAGGTCAAGGCCGTGATCCCAACCGCGAGAGCAAGAAAGTGAACAGGTCTTCGAAACGAGTGCTGTCCGATCATGGCGTATCTCCGCCCTGGTAGCCGAACTCGCGGGAAAGACAACCAGCTGATCGTAGCTGAAAATTTGCTATGATTCGATAATTTTATGCTGACCTGGTAATTGTTTGGTTTGCAGGCGGAAGTCGGCTGGGTCGGGCTCGGACAGCATGGACTCCATGGTGGCGCGGTCGAAGGGGAGCAGATCGATGCTGCCGCCCTCGGTGAAGTACCAGGAGTTGCAGCCGGTGTTCCAGACCGTGGGGCCCATGGCCTCGGCGACCTCGGTCTCGAACCGGTCGGTGGCGTCCTCGGTGACCTCGACGGTGTCGAATTCGCCTGCGCTCCAGCGCTGGATCCACCGGGCGATGTAGCGGGCGGTCACCTCGGCGGCGTGGTGCAGCGGAATGGAACCGGTGGGGGAGTGGGGGCCCAGGACCGTGAAGAAATTGGGGAAGCCGGGGATCGCGGTCATCCGGTAGGCACGCGGGCCCTTCGCCCAGGCGTCGTCGATCGAGATGTCGTCGCGGCCGGTCAGATTCATCGGCCGCATGTAGTCGTGGGCGCGGAAGCCGGTGGCGAGGACGATCAGATCGAGCTCGTGGTGGCGGCCGTCGGCGGTGCGGATACCGGTCGGGGTCACCTCCTCGATGGCCGTGGTGATCAGCTCGGCATTGCGGGCGCGCAGCGCGCGATAATAGGTGCCGGACAGCACCTGCCGCTTGCACAGCGGCTCGTAGTCGGGGGTGAGCTGTTCGCGCAGCTCCGGCTGGAGGATTTGCGTGCGCAGGCTCAGCCGGGCGTACTCCTGGACCGCCCGCCGCCGCCAGCTCGGCCGGGTCACCACGTCGGTGAACAGCCTGGCTCCCGTCATACCTGCCCGGTAGAGCGCGCGATTCACCTGTGGCAGCCGGTTCAGCACCGCGCCGACGATCGCGGGCTGCGGGATCTGCATCGGAGCCCAGATCACCCACTGCGGGCTGCGCACGAAGTGCGTAACGTGTTCGGCCTCCGGCTGCAGCGCCGAAACCACCTGCACGCCGGTCGAACCCGTGCCGATGACCGCTATCCGCCGCCCGGCGGTCGCCACGCTGTCGTCCCAGCGCGCGGTGTGCAGCACCTCGCCGGTGAACTCGGACAGGCCGGGCAGATCGGGTACGGCCGGATGATGCAGCACGCCGGTGGCCGCGATGACGAAGTCGGCCTCGTAGCGGCTCCCGTCGCCGGTCTCGACGAGCCACCCGGACCCGGTGAACGCCGCCGCCACCACCTCGGAATTCAGCCGCAGATGCGGCCGCAGCCCGTACTGCTCGGCCACGTCGGCGAGGTACCGCTGGATCTCCGGGCCGGGCGCGAAGATGTGCGACCAGTCCGGCTTCGGCGCGAACCCGAACTGGTACAGCTGGGAGGGCACGTCACAGGTCAGTCCGGGGTAGTGGTTCCAATGCCACACCCCGCCGACATCGGCCCCCTTCTCCAGGATCACGAAGTCGTCGAAACCGTTGCGCTGCAACGTGATCGCACTCGCGATGCCGGACACTCCGGCTCCGATGATCACGATGCGAGGCTGCCGCGCCGCACCCATCCCAACCTCCTTGTTGGATACCCTAGGAACTCAAATACTGACGGTATTTGGAACCATTGGGTATGTCAATCGGCTGGTACGGGGCTATTGCGCGGTGACTCCCGGCGGGCTGACTGCGGTAGCGCGCGGGCCGGCCGTCGATGGCAGGCCATCGCCGATCGCGCCGGGGCGTCCGATCCTCAGGACTGCTTGATCGAATAGGAGCCAGCGGCGTTCCCGGTCAGCTGCCAGCCGCCCGCCACCTGGGTGAGGGTGAGGTCGGAAACATTGGTGGACCGCACATTCGGGCGCGCGGCGCCGGGGTACCAGGCCTCCACCCGGCCCGTGCCGGAACCGGTGAAACCGGTGGCGCCGACCGTGCTCAGGGTGCCGGGGACCGCGCGCGGGTAGGCGCGGGCCAGCGGCCGGGCGTACCCGGCGGCCTGGCCGAGCGACGCGCCCGACGGGCAGGAGATGCGGTTGAGATTGCCCTGCGGCTGGTTCGTATTGCCGTCGCGCACCGTGTGCGGGTCACCGCACGCCTGCTTCCACGACCACCACGACCCGCCCATGCGATTGGCATCGAGCTGGTCCACGAACCGATCCACCTTGGCCGCATCGGAATTCGGATCCCCGAACCAGCCCCACTCGCCGCTCCACACCGGCGCCCGGTACTTGGCGGCGGCGTCGAGGGCGATCGTGAAGCCCACCTCGATGGTCGGGAAGGCGTTCACGATATTGATGGACTCGCTGTACAGATGCGGCGAGAACACCGCCAGCGGATCGGTGATGTAGTGCGCCGGCGGTGTGGCGTCGATGCCGATGGCTGACCAGATCGCGCTGGGCTCGAAGATGGCCAGGTGCGGCCGGCTGCCGCGCTCGGCCTGCCGGATTGCGGCAATCACCCGCTGGTAGTACCTGCCGAGCTGGTCGGCGGCCGAGAACGGGTCGCGCAGACCGGGATTGGGCTCGTTGAGCAGGTCGTAGCCGGCGATCGCGGGCTCGTCCTTGAACTCGGCGGCCAGCTTCGCCCAGGTGCCGACCAGGTGGCCCTGAATGCCCTGGGTGTCGTCGTAGAAGTTCTGGAATGCGCGGGCCACGGCGGGCGCGGTCTCGCGGACGCCGCCGAAGTTGCAGGTGGTCCAGCCGTCGGTGAGGGTCGCCCACGCGGGCGCGCCGTCCCAGCCGATGCCGGGCTTCATGAACGGCGGGCAGCTCTGCCCCTTGGGTGAGCCGACGGCCTTGCCCCAGGCATCCTGGTGCATGTCCAGCACGGTGTAGAGGCCGTTGGCCTTGGCGTCGTCGACGGCGGTGTGGATGCGGGCCAGGTAGGCCGGGTCGAACGCACCGGGGGTGGGTTCGAGCGCCGACCAGGCCAGGTTCAGCCGCACCACATTGAAGCCGAGCTCCGCCATCTGCGCGAAGTCGGTCCGGTCGAGCGGCGCGACGGCCGGCAGCGCCGGATCGTTCTGCGCGTAGTCGTTGAGCTGATTGACATTCACGCCGCGCAGCAGCACCGTGCGCCCGGTGACATCGGTGATGGTGCCATTGGCGACCGTGAGCTGAGGCAGGGTCCAGCCGCCCGGCTCCGCCGTCGCTTCCTGAGCCGTGAGGCCGGTGAACAACAGCGCCGCCGCGACGGCGGACGCCAGAACTCGGCCTCGTATCAGCATGTCCTACCTCTCCCTGGCGTGAAACCGCGAGGATTTCTCCGGGCGATACCCGGTGCGTGCACGGAAAACCTAGTGGCACAAGGGCTCCGAGGGAAACATCGGGTCCGAACGGATTGACAAGACCGGGTTGTCAATGATGTCCCCCACTGAATGAGACCCGTTGGACTGTTTTCTGATTGGTTTCCGCCGGTTCATCCGGTCCGCGTAGATCTGTCTGCGATCAATTGCGTGTCACGCGTTGTCGCAGATCAGGGCACGGGTGGCAGGCACGAACAGGAGTCTGAGAGTTGTCTGTTTCGTGGCGTCGTAGCGCCGTCGTTGTCGCGCTGAGTGCCGGGCTGCTGGCAAGCCCGTTGCTCGGGAACGTGGTGGATGCCCAGCTGTCGGCGCTGCCGGCGGCGACCGCCAAGCCGAAAACCGATCAGGCGGCGGATGCGCCCCGTCTCGCCAGCGTCGACAATTTCCGCGATGTCGCGGGCACCGGCGCCGGTTACGACGCGCAGGGCAGCCACCAAGTCAACAAGGGGGTGTTCTACCGCTCGAACGCGCTGACCCCCAACGATTCCGACCTGGCCACGCTGAACGGGCTGCACCTGAGCGGCGTCTTCGACCTGCGCAGCAGCAGCGAGATCGCCGCCAAGCAGGACCGTGTTCCGGCCGGTGCGACGTACGTGAACATCCCGATTCTCGGCGGGGATCTGTCCAGCGCCGTGGCGCAGCTGAAGTCGCCCGATGACGCCGCCAACTTCATGCGGGACATCAACCGGCTCTTCGTCACCGGCGCGGACGAGCGGGCGGGATTCGCGAATCTGCTCACCCAGCTCGCCGGTCAGGACGGTCCCGCGGTCTTCCACTGCACCGCGGGCAAGGACCGCACCGGCTGGGCCGCCTACCTGCTGCTGAGCCTTGCCGGCGTCGACTCCGGCACCATCATGAACGACTACCTGCTCACCAACCAGTACTCGGCCGCCTCCATCGCCGCCACCCTCGCCCAGATCAAGGCTGCCAAGGGCGACGCGGCCGCCGCCCTCTACCAGCCGCTGCTCGGCGTGGACCGCAGCTATCTGCAGGCCGGAATCGACCAGCTCACCGCGACTTACGGTTCGGTCGACAAGTATCTGAAGGACGGTCTGGGCCTCGAGGGCCAGACCATCGAACAGCTCAAGCACAAGCTGATCCAGTAGCCGCCCGGCGGCGGGCTGTCAGGAGTCGCCGGCGTCCAGGGGATGGAGCCGGCCCCGGGAACGGACGATCGGCAGCTGGTGCTGCATCTGCCAGTTCTCCATGGTCAGCGAGTACAGCCCGCCTCGAACCCGCAGGCGCGATTGCATATCCAGTGGCAGCGTGTACGTCACGGCCCCGGCTTCCCACATGGTCCGGAAGTCGGGGAATCGCTCCAGCCGTTCGTGGTATTCCTGCGCCCACGAGGTGTGGCCGTAGCGCCCCATGAATCCTCGATGGGTGGCGACTCCGATCCCCACCTGGTCATTCCAGTTGATCATGATTTCCCGAGCCTCGTCGGTGAACGACCACTCGAGCATGTACATCCCCGGCCGATGGGTCGGAAAGGTGTCGTAGTAGGCCTGATTCGCCGTGATCAGCCGGCGCTGCGGCGCGTAGAAGGACACGAGATCGGCTGCCGTCTCGGTCATTTCGGTGTCCATGATCGGTGTCACCGCGGTCTCGAACACCTCGAACTCCGGGATCTCCAGGGCCGGGCCGATTCCGGTGATGGACGGATAGGGCGAGGCGTAGCCGGCCAGATCGCAGATATAGCGCCACTCGTCGTCGCTGGCCTGATAGGTCGTCGCCAGCACCCGCAGGATCCCGACGTCGACCTGTCCGACCTCGTCGCGCTCGACCTTGGTCAGGTAGCTGGCGGTGATATGCGCTTCGGCCGCAGCCTTTTCCCGGCTGAACTTGCGTGCCGCGGGAAGCTCGCCGGTCTCGTGCCTGTGCACCTCTTCGCGCTTGCGCAGAAACGTAAGATGCTGCCCCAACGACTGTTTCGTGGGCTCGTTCACCACTCTCGGCGGATCCTCTCTGGGTACTACATGCAACGCGATTGTATATACGGGCCGGGGATGTTCGGTTCGGGTCGCGCCGGACCCGCCCTGATACATTCCGAAACATGGGGTACGAGATCGGCTCTCCGGCAGACAATTTGGCGACCGAGGTCATTGAACTGACCGATAACTTCTTCGATGACCCGCACACGGTGTACGACCAGCTGCGGGGCAGGGGAGCGGTGCATCGGGTCCGCCTGCCGGATTCCGGACTCGGATGGCTGATCACCGATTACGAGGTCGCCAAGTCCGCGTTCACCGATCCCGCCATCAGCAAGGTCCTCAAGTCCCCCGGCGCCAAGGCCACGGTCGCGGCGGAGGGCGGCGACCGGCATCTCGGCGGCAGCATGTTCGCGGACATGATGGTCTTCTACGACCCGCCGGAGCACACCCGCCTGCGCGGCCTGGTCAACCGGGCCTTCAGCGGACGAGCCATGGCCGAGCTGTCGCCGCGGATCAGTGAACTCGCCGACGAGTTGCTCGCCGACTTGGCTTCCGACCGTGGCGAAGTCGTGGATCTGCTGGAACGCTTCGCCGTCCCGCTCGGCATGTCGGTGATCTGCGAACTACTCGGTGTTCCCAGCACGGACCGCGACGCCTTCCAGCGCTGGTCCACCGCGCTGTTGTCCAGCGAGGAAAGCAACGAGGCCCGCGCCACCGCGGTCATGGATTTCGTCCGCTACATCGACCAGCTGATCCGCACCAAGGACGCGACCCCCGGCCGGGACCTGCTCTCCGAACTCATCGCCGCCCGCCAGGACGACGACCGCCTCAGCCACCGCGAACTGATCAGCATGGTCTTCCTGCTCCTGGTCGCCGGCTTCGAAACCACGGTCAACCTCATCGGCAACGGCGTCGCAATCTTCCTGGCCGACAAGAACCTTCATCAGGCCCTCCTCGCCGACCCGGACCGCATCCCCGCCTTCATCGAGGAGGTCCTCCGCTTCGAGGCCCCCGCCACCGAAGCGACCTTCCGCTACACAACCGCCCCCACCACCCTCGGCGGCATCGAAATCCCCCAGGACCAACTCATCCTCATCTCCATGGCTGCCGCCGACCGCGACCCCGCCCAATTCCCCGACCCCCACCGCTTCGACCTCGACCGCTCCCCCAACCACATAGCCTTCGGCCACGGCATCCACCGCTGCGTAGGCGCCCCCTTGGCCCGCACCGAAAGCGCCATAGCCCTCACCCGCCTCCTATCCACCTACCCCAACCTCGACCTCGCCCCCGACGCCGGCCTCCACTGGCGCAAAAGCCTCATCGTCCGAGGCCTCACCGCCCTCCCGGTCCAGCTGCGCTGACGCCCGAGCGCAAACAGCGTTGGACCACCATGGGCACCGAGATCACCGAGGTCGGCGCCGCTGGTTAGAGCAATAATCATTGCGATAGCAATGATTAGATTGCGTGACACAGCCCATGCCGACGCCGTCTCCGAAGGCAGAGGCTCGCGTCCCCTGGCAGTCCTGCAACTGCTCGAAATCGCCGCGTTCAGTTACCTCATCGGCAATGGGGACCTCCACGGCAAGAACCTGTCGATCCGCCGCAATCACGACGGCATCTGGGAGCCCACACCCGCAAGCGAGCCATCGATCGCAGCCTCACCCGCATCACCACCGCCGCCGAACCATGGGCAGACCGAGTCGCCACCATCGGATTCGGCGACAAAACCACCCACCGGCTGGCCGCCTTGATCACCACCCGCAGCAACGAACTCCGCCCTGACTGAACCGGAAAGCTTCTGCTCGATCGCCAAAGCGGGGCGCCCGGTCTTCCAACGAGCAGCCAAGATGGTTCCGCCAGAGCCTGCTGATGTGGTCGTGAAAGGTCCTCCAGGGCCATCTGTTTCGCTAGCGAATTTCCTCACGGTTGTTGGTTCGCTGTTGGGGGACACAGCTGACCTGCTTGGCGCCGCACGCCGGGTCTCGGGAGTAGTTGGGGGCCGGAGTTCCCCTCCGAGCCCGGCCCCCAACGTCAGGCCGCGGTCAATCCGCGGTGATCATCGAGGCCCCCGGCCTGCGGAGACGGCCTGCATGCGCCGGGCAGATGATTCCTGGCAGACCCACGACAACCGGGTTGCTGCAGGCACCTCGCCGTTGCGTGATCGGCTGCGCCGGCGACTCGGTCTGCACAGCAGAGAGCAGAGCGGGCGCGGGCAGCTGGCGATGCACGGTGGAGATTTCGACGAATTCGATCCGGCGAACCCGATGAGCGATGACCGGCGAATCACGGAGGCGTGGCAATGTCAGCCGTGAACCGTGTTGTGCGCTGGTGCGGTCTTGGATGCTCATTCGTCGTC
Source organism: Nocardia sp. NPDC004711 (assembly GCF_053601595.1). Taxonomy (NCBI): domain Bacteria; kingdom Bacillati; phylum Actinomycetota; class Actinomycetes; order Mycobacteriales; family Nocardiaceae; genus Nocardia; species Nocardia sp. NPDC004711. The sequence goes on from NZ_JBSGCB010000030.1 coordinate 110,657, forward strand.
TCACCTGCTGGTCGTATTGCGCAGCTCAGCAGGACAAACGGGTACATGGATACGCCGTGCCGTGCGCGAGCTTCTTACGTCCAGCTAGGGGAATGAGCCGCCCAGCTTGGCAACAAGCAAATCATGAGGGTAAGGGCTCACGCAACCGACGTGCGGAGGAACTCGGCGCGTGAGCCCGATCGCACTCGGGATGGCAAACAGGGGGCTGGCGTGTTTGAGTGGCACGCATGGAATCGTCAAGTGCCGCGCTGCCTTTGGATGCGCTGCCGCATCCGCCGGGTCGGCTTCCGATCCTCGGCGATGTGGCCAGTGTGGACCGCCACCGCCCGACGCAGCACGAGCTGAAGCTTGCGCAGGGCGGGCTGGGCCCGATCTTCCAGCGCAAGCTGCTCGGCACGCAGTTGATCATCGTGACCGGGGGCCGGCTGGCGGCCCAGTGCAACGACGAAACATCCTGGGGTCGTGTGCTTCTCGGGCCGCTGGCGAAGATCCGGCCGGTCGCCCCGCACGGCATGTTCACGGCCAGCTCGAAAGATCCACTCTGGGGGCAGGCCCGTCGCATCCTCACGCCGGGGTTCACTCAAGCCGCCATGCGCACCTACCATGATGCGATGGCCTCGGTGGCCGATGACCTGGTGACCGAATGGGCCTCGGCCGGCGGGGCCGGTGTGGCTGTTCATTCGGCGATGACCCGCGCCACCCTCGAAGTGATCGCGCGAGCCGGGTTCGGCCGCGACCTGGGGCTTTTCGGCCCCGCAGGGCAGGGTAGCGATTCGCACCGGTTCGTGCAGGAGCTGGGCCGCACGCTGCAGTGGGCCTCGGAATCCACCAACGACCTGCCCATTATCGGCGACGTGCGGGCCGCGCTGCGAGCCCCCGGCGTGCGGCGTGACATTGCCTCCCTGCAGCGCTACGTCGACGAACTGATCGCCGACCGGCAGCGCGAAAACACAAGCGACGCATCCGATCTGCTCGGGCTGATGCTGACAGCCACGGACCCGGAGACCGGGGTGCGGCTGCCCGCGGACAACATCAGGGACCAGACACTCACGTTCTTGATCGCCGGGCACGAAACAACCGCCGCCCTGTTGGAAGTCGCGCTGTACTACCTGGCGCGGAACCTGGACTACCAAGACCGCGTGCGCGCCGAGATGCCCGCGCAGACAACCGATCTGGGCTACGACGACGTGGTGAAGATGCGATTCACGCGTCAGTTCCTCAACGAATGTCTCCGACTATGGCCGCCCGCGCCGGGCTACTTCCGGATCGCGCGCACCGACCAGAACCTCGGCGGCTATCGGATCCCGGCGGGGCGGGCAGTGTTCGTGCTTGCGCTGGCCGCACAGCGCGACTCCGATGTGTGGGGTCCAGGCGCCGCGGACTTCGACCCGGACCGCTTCGATTCCGCCGCGTTGCGCACCTTCCCTGACCGGTTCTTCCAGCCGTGGGGCACGGGCCCGCGCTCGTGTATCGGCCGGGCGTTCGCGCTGCACGAGGCAACGCTGATGCTGGGCCGGCTGGTACACGCCTTCGACCTGGCCACGACCTCCGCCGCGCCCCTGACTCTGCGCGAGCGCGGAACCTTGCGCCCTGACCCGTTCGAATTGACCGCCCGCGGCCGCTCAGTGGCCGCCACCAAGAGGTAGCGCTCTCGATGTCGTGGTTTCTCATCGAGGCCCTGGGGCCTCTGGACACCCCCGCAACCATCGTCGCCAAGGACGGCGAACGCCGCGATTGGGTGTCGCTGCGGTCGCTGCAGCGCAACGAAGGTGTCGATGTCACCGACACCATCGACTGGGTGCGCCGGTCCGGATCGGTCTTCGATCAGGTGGTCTCCGGCCGCGGTGGTCACAGCCGCGTCCAAGCCCTGCCCATCCTCGGCCCCGACGACGAGGTGTATGCCGTCCACCTGTGGGTCGGGGCGCCGGACGAACCCATTCCCGCTCATCGCCCTGCCGCCGGAATCGCATGGTACGCCGGGGATCTGCAAGTTCAGCAGCGCCTCGAGTCATGGATGATGTCCACAGATGATGCCGATGGATTCAAACGGGTTCGCTCGCCCGGTGAATTCTTCCGCAAGGTCGTGAAATTCGATGACGCCACCGCCTTGATAGCACTGGGTACCAACCCCCAACCCGGTGCGCAATTCAGCCAGCACATCGTGGTTCTGCACGACAATGGACGCCTGATGAACTGGCAGACGTTCGCGGTCGGCCGAACCGATTTGGAGCGGCACGGCCTGCGTGGGCTGACACACGATGTCTCCGACGTGGATCCGGTTTCTCTGAGCCCGCACGAAGCGCTCGGCCTGACCGATGAACCCGGGCCGGATGCACCCGCCGCCGCCCTGATCGCGTTCCCGCCCACCGGTGCCCCGCTCATCGCGCAATGGATCGGGCACGTACCCACCTGGATCGACTGGCAACGCGAGGGCGACGCCGAATTGATTCACCGTGACGACTGGGACGCGATCGCGAAAACCGCGGTCATGCTGCAGCCCGGACTGCTCGACTCCAAAACTGTCACCCCCGCGCGGATCCGCGCCCACACCCCCGGCGGCTGGCAACCGGTGACGATCACCTCCCGCCGCTTCCCCGGGGAAGTCGGCAGCCGCCTGCACATCGTCAGGATCGCCCGCGCCGACTAGCGTACGAGCCGGCCGGTATCAGCGATCCGGGCACCCGGACAAGCCCAGGCGCAGGTAGCGTGCGTACGCCGCGCCAGCTTGCATATTGGTTCACCAACGTCTCCGAGTGGCAACTTTGTATCAAGCTTGGTTGCCTCGATGCATTCGCGAAAGATCCTCCGGGGCGGTCGGTTTCGCTGGTGAGCTTCCTCACGGTTACCGGTTCGTTGTTGGGGGACACAGATTTACAGCCGGTCATCCGGATGCCATCCGGGTGTCACCGTGGTGGCACGGTTGATGGTCGAGACTGTTCTTGCACTCGGTGCCGGTCGACGAGCCTCCAATCGCCCGGTGTCCGCACTCGACGCGAATCCTCCGTTCATGCCTCGCGTCGGCCACGGGAACCCGCGGACACCCTGGCACCGAGTGCACCCCTCGTCGTGCGCCCGGAGGTTTGGATGTTCGAATCGTGCTGTTCCCCTTACGAATCGGCCCATGTGCTGAGAGCGCGCTATGGACTTCCGGTGGAGATGTACGCCGACCGCCCGCTGCTCACCGTCGGCGCCGCGGTCGAGGCACTGGCGCTGCCCGAATCACTGGGCGACCGGGTCCGCCTGCGGTTGTGCTGGCTGCCGTCCACACCGGTGGTCGCCGACCCGCGCGACCGCTTCTGGACCTTCCTGGTCGCCCCGCCCCTCCCGTATCACCCCGTACCCCAGCGACTTCGAAGCTTCTTGCAGGAGAACGGCGTAACCATGCCGGACCGCGGCAGCCACATCATGCTGCCGACCTCCGACCACGAGCCGGGCTGGCACTGGGCGAACGAGCCGGAGCCGGGCCGGCTCGGATTGCCGCACCGCGCAGTGGTGCTGGCCGCCATCCGGCTGTCGATCCTCCAGGGCCCGGATCGCGTCCCGGCCTGAACGCCGGGCACAGCGGGCGGGGGGAGTCGTCCGAGTTGTCAATCGGGTTCGGTGGTTTCACGGCCGGAAGGAAAGCCGTTGGCCCGCACCGGATCATCGGCGCGGACCAACGGGTCGTCTGCCTGCCGCAGCGGGCGGGTGCGTGGCTACCTGAGCTTGCGGCAGTACAGGGCGTCCGGATGCCCGTAGCGGGCGTTGGCCCAGGAGAAGGCGATGCCGGCGGCGTACTCGTCCGCGTTGCACTGCCCCTTGTAGTAGCCGTTCGCGTAGTCGCCGCCTTCGCCCGAGGCCGGTCGATTGTCACCGCGGTCATCCCATACGGTGCGGCCGGCACCCGCCAGCGGAATGCGGCCGGGGGCGCAGAGGATGGCCGAGGTGCCATCACCACGCACGCTGTAACCGATCATGAATTGTCCTTCGGCGCACTGATATTTGGTGAAGCCATTGGCCCAGTCGGTTGTCACCTTCTCCGCGGCGACCTTGGTCGCCGACGTATTGGCCTGCCACAGACTGCCCTCGGTGGCGTCGGTGCACAGGCCGCCCTGCCCGCGTGAACTGATCCCGATCAGGCGCTGGTCGTCGGGGCAGACGAGCTTGTGCGCGCCCGGATCCCAATCGTTCGCGGCCCGCAGCGACGCGTTGTGGTCGTCGTGGATGGCATTGAGCATGGACCAGGCTCGCACCGGAGCGACCTGGCCGGCTTTGCCATCGGCCGCCAGCAGCCGTCGCAGGTGCGCGCCCCGCCAGTCGTCGGCGTCCATCACGCTGCGCTTGCTGCCGTCGGTGTCGTAACGCAGCAGACCCCAGGCGTTGCCCTTGTCCTGATGCTGGAAGCCGACGATCGGCCAGTAGGCGAAGTCGAGGTCCCGATTGATCAGATAGTCGACCATGTTCGGGAACCACGCTTTGTCGAGGCCCTCGGCGTCCTTGCCGATCCCGAATTCGCTTACCCACACCGGCGCGGTGAAATGCTGGTCGGGCGTGGTGGCCACGTACCCCGCGAGCTCGTCCATGGATTTGAACAGGTCGTCCCGGGACATGTCCCGGAACCGAGGATCATGGGTCTCGCCCCCGCTCAGGCCGGTCCCGCCGGTGTTGGCCGGGCCGATATAGCTGTAGAAGTGGACCGAGTAGACCAGCTTGTGTGACCGGACCAGCGTCTGCGACAACGACTTCAGATCACGCAGCATCGGTCGCTGGTGCCAGGTCAGATCGGTCGGGATGCCGGACCAGTTGATGCCCTCGATCATGATGAGCAGATTCGGGTTGGCGTCCTTCAGGATCCGATCGCCCGCCCGGTGCGCGGCCGCCTCCCAGTCGTGGCTGTCGCCCAAACCCCAGTTGGGGTTGTCCCAGGTGTCGCGCCGTACCTCATTGCGCAGATCGGCCCCGATCACCCCCGGATCACCCTTGTACCGGGCGGCCATGAATGCCCAGTCGTTCACCCAGGTGTCGGTGTCCTGCCCGGAATTCCAGCGTTCGTTGCCATCGACGGCACAGCACCACCGGGTGGTCGTGGTGTGATTGTTGAGGATGACGCCGAGCCCGGCGCCGGTGAGTGCGGCGACCGCCTTGTCGTATACCTCCAGCGGCTTCAGCCCGTTGAGCGCCGGATTCGCGGTCAGACCTGTCACCGGCCGGTCGTCGGTGATCATCTGATTGGAGAACGGCAGCCGAATGCTGTTCAGCCCCAGGTCCTTGAAGTCCTGGACGATCTTGTCGAGCGGGACGCGGTCGAGTCCGAGCGGTGCGCGATGCCCGATTTCCTGGGCGAAGTTGTTCGCCGGATCCTCGTCGTCGCCGCTACCGGTCCAGGTACCGCTGGACCCGTGCCAGTTGCCCGACTTCAGCTTCACCCGATTCCCGGCCTCGTCGACGATATACCGGCCACGTGTACTCAGCGGACCCTTCAACCCGGTGGGTGCGGCCTGCGCCGCCGGCTCGAGATGAACCGCGGGGGCCAGCAGCAGTCCCGCGGCCAGCAGCAGAATGGTGAAGGCCCTCATCTTTCCTTCCGGGCAGTCTTCGAAGAGCCGAGGGGCAGGCTCCGGCCCGGGTCACAGTCCGGTACGGAACCCGCCCCCGCGAGCAGTTCGCTCGCATCGAAGACGTTAGGAGGCAAAGTATCCGAAGAGAAATCAGTATTTCGAGTCCATTCACAACATCGAGTTGTGATTCTCCTGGGATCGACTGCCATCGCCTGGGGAAGGCAGCGGCGAATCGTTGTTCATCACGACCGGATTCGGCCGAATTCTCCGCGAGCGCAGCGTGACGTCCATCTCGTGCCCCAGCTGCTCGATCTATGTGATCAGACCCTGCTGCGACACATGGAGCCGCTGCGCGGCCCGGGTGAAACTCAATTCCTCCGCGACCGCGGTGAAGTACTGCAACTGCCGAGTATGGACTTCCATGGGGCGCAGTCCAGGCTGGTCAGACGTCTGAAATAAGACGTTTCCGCAGTCCGTCGCTCGGCCCTCCCCGCCGACCGAGGGCAGACGGCGCGATCGGCTCGACCCTTGTTTCCCGAGTGGCGGGCGCGCCCGTAGTGCAATCCGTCCCATAGGGTGCTGCTGATGGGTAGGAGCACCTGAGAGAAATTTCTCTGTTCGTCATTGTTTCGAATTTCTGGTGGGTACCGGTTTGTGTCGCCGCGAGCTCAGTTTAAGGAAACCAATGCGAATCCTGCTTCTCGCAAACGTATTCAACAGCCTCACGCAGCGTATTCACGCGGAATTGCGGCAGCGCGGGCACCGCGTGGGGGTCGAGTTGGCGCTCGGTGGCGACGAGTCACTACGGGCGGGTGTAGCGCGGTTCCGGCCCGAGCTGATCCTTGCGCCGATGCTGACAGTCGCTGTGCCAGAGGATATTTGGTCGGAGAACACAGTGCTGATCGTGCACCCGGGCCCGAAGGGCGATCGAGGTCCGTCGGCGCTGGACTGGGCGATCAGTTCCGGCGCCACCGAGTGGGGCGTGACCGTTCTGCAGGCCGTCGCGGAATTGGACGCGGGTCCGATCTGGGCCTCGGAATCGTTTGTGATGCGGCCCTGCGGGAAAAGTGAGTTGTACCGTACCGAGGTCGCCGATGCCGCGATGTGTGCGGTATTGCGGGCGGTTGACCAATTCGAGCAGGGAGACTTCGAGCCCGAGCCCCTCGACTACGACCGTCCCGATGTCCACGGACGGCAGCGGCCATATCACGCGCAGGAGTTCCGACGTATCGATTGGTCCAGCGACAGCACGGCAGTGGTGCTCCGCAAGCTGTGCGCGGCCGACTCTCAACCCGGCGTGCTGGACGAGCTGTACGGACGCCAGTACTTCGTACACGGCGGGCATCGCGAGGATCGACTACGCGGGGCGCCGGGCGCCGTTCTCGCTACCCGGGATGGCGCGATCTGCCGAGCCACCGTGGACGGCGCGGTCTGGCTACCGCAGCTGCGCAGCCGCCGGATACCCTGCGGCCCAGCGACTTTCAAACTGCCCGCCACCGCGGTGATAGACCGCGAGCTCCTGGCCGGAGTGCCGGACCTTCCCATTTCGGCAGCCGAGGCCGCAACCCGCGACACCTGGTCCGAGCTGCGGTATTACGAACTCGGGACCGTCGGCCATCTCGAATTCTCTTTTGCCGCTGGAGCAATGAGCACAGACCAGTGCCGACGGCTACTCGACGCGTATCGGCAGGCGTGCGCTCGACCGACAACCGTGCTCGTGCTGGGGCCGGCGCGCGACTTCTTCTCCAACGGGATCCACCTCAACGTGATCGAAGCCGCCGCGGACCCCGCCGACGAGTCCTGGCGCAATATCAACGCCGTCGACGACCTGATCGAGGCGATTCTCACGACCACGGACAAATTGGTGATCTCGGCGCTGGCCGGGAACGCGGCTGCGGGTGGAGTGATGCTGGCGCTGGCCGCTGACGAGGTCTGGTGCCGGGAGTCCACCGTGCTCAACCCGCATTACCGGCTGATGGGTTTGTACGGGTCCGAGTACTGGACCTACACGTTGCCACGCCGGGTCGGTACACGGCAGGCCGATCGCCTGATGCGGGAAGCACTGCCGGTAGGTGCACGCTCCGCCGAGGCTCTCGGCCTGGTGGACCGCGTCGTCGCAGGAGATGTCGGAGAGTTTCGTGCCTGGGTGAGGCGCGAGGCCGCCACATTGTCGGCGGCCCTGTCCGCCACAGCGGGTCGACTACTCGAGAAGAAGCTCTGCCGCGCAGTGGACGAGGCGGCAAAACCCTTGGCGGCGTATCGATCCGAGGAACTCGACCGCATGCGTCAGCACTTCTACGGCGCGGGCGAGCCCTATCACCGGCTTCGCCACGACTTCGTGACGAACGCTCGCCCCTCGGCCACACCCGCCCACATTCTCGGACGACTCGCGCAAACGGAGCAGACCTGATGGTTATCGATCAATTCGGGGTGCACACCAGGCGCACCTGGTCGCCGAGCCGACCGGCGTCAAACCGCTGAACTTGCTGTTGTTGCGGCAAGCGTGATCAGCCGTCTCCCAACGTCATATCGCAACGTCGGTACGGAGGGGTTTGTCGAGCCATCGGCATTTCCGTTTCAGTAGCGAGCGTGGAGGCGAGTGGGTCATCCGTCGCCGCGAGGGGGAAGGAGCCGGGCGGCTGCGAGATGGCTTGGTGAGAAGCAGGATTCGATCTCCGGCGAATACGCTGACGCTGCCCGTCAGCTGATCCCCATACTGAGATCCTGCGGTTGGGGGTGTGCGGTGCCGGTGGCGGCGCGGACGACGGGGGCGAGCAGGCGCGGGAGGACGAACTGGTCGCGGGGTAGGTGTCGTGCGTCGGGGAGCCAGTTGTGTACGAGTCCGACGGCGAGGCCGCTGTCGGGGTCGGCCCAGCCGCCGGAGCCGGCGAGCCCGCCGTGTCCGAAGCCTCGTGGGGCGCCCGGGGCGGGGATGGAGTGGTAGCCGAGTCGCCAGCCCATGGGGAGCAGCAGGTTTCGGTCCGGGAGCCAGGTCTGTACGCGCGATATCTGCTGCACTCGTGATCGTGACAGCAGGGGGGTGTCGGTGACGAGCGTGTTGTAGACGGAGGCGACGGCGCGGGCGGTGAATACTCCGTTGGCGGCGGGCATTTCGCCGGTCAGGATGGCTGGGGCGGTTCCGGAGGTGAGCTGTTCGATGCCGTGGGTGTAGATGGCTCGGACGAATCCGGTGCCCGGGAGGGGGATTCGTCCGGCGATCCGCAGGAGGTGGGCGGCGCCGGGGATGCCGAACGGGACGCGTGACCCGTGCGAGGTGGCGACGGTGGTGTTCGCCGATGATGCTGGGGTGCCGAGGTGGAGGCCGTCGAGGCCCAGGGGTTCGGCGAGTTCGGTGCGGTAGAGCTCGCTCATGCCCTTACCGGTGACCGCGCGGGCGATTCCGGCGGCCAGCCAGCCGAAGGAGATCGCGTGGTATGCGGGTATGCCGCGCCATCGGTCCGGTGCAGCGGCGGCGATCCGCTCTTCCATCAGGTGGTGGTCGACCAGCTCGTCGAGGTTCTTGGCCAGCGGGGTGACGTGGGAGAGTCCGGCGCGGTGGCTGAGGACTTCGGCGATGGTGATCTTCTTCTTGCCGTTGGCGCCGAAGGCGGGCCAGTACTCGGCGACCGGTGCGTGGTAGTCGATCAGTCCGCGTTCGGCCAGCCGGTGCAGCACTGTGGCGGTGATGCCTTTGGAGGTCGAGTACGACAGTGCGGCGGTGTTGCGTTGCCAGGCGATGCCGCGGTCCGGGTCGGCGGTGCCGGTCCAGACATCGATCACGGGGCGGCCGCGGTGGTAGACCGCCAGTGCGCCGCCGCCGCGGCCGGTGGAGAACAGCCGCGCGAATGCGGTGATCGCATCGGCATAGCGGGGTGCCCAGGTGCCGTGCACGACGGTGCCGGACGCCTGGGAGTGATCGTGTCGGGAAGGGAGCGGATCGGGCACGTCGTTGTGTCCTTACTTGTTGCCGAATGTCTTTGCAGCACAGACGAATCGAAACTGTGGCGCTAGCAGGGGACGTAGGAAGCCGAGGAGTCGGGGTAGGCGCGCCATGCCCATGACAGTGAGTCGAGCAGGTTGCGTTTGAGTGTGCGCGCATCGCGGGTGTCGCTGGGGCGTTGGA